>JAQBOS010000333.1 GCA_028287925.1 Mucilaginibacter sp.
CCCTTTAGTTGTATTAGGAGGCTTTGCCCTTGGTTTTTTTGCAATATTTAAGAAGCCATCTGTAAAAGTTGATTGAGTTGATTAGGTGAGTGGTTGATTGAGTTAAAAATCAACCACCTAATAGAACTTAATCCAACCCTATTAACTTAATAAACTTGTGAAAGTTAATTAAGACAGTGGTTGAGTTAAGGATCACCAACCAGCTAAAACTTATTCAACTTAATCCAACCCAATCAACTCAATCAACCTACCCCATGAACATTATCCATGTTATAGTCCTTGCCATAATTGAGGGATTAACAGAGTTTTTGCCGGTATCATCAACCGGGCATTTGGTTATTACAAGCTCGTTAATGGGCATCAGCAAAGATGAATTTGTAAAGCTTTTCGAGATCGTTATCCAGTTGGGCGCCATACTTGCCGTTGTAGTGCTTTATTTTAAACGCTTTTTCCGCTCAATAAACTTTTATATCAAGCTGGTAATAGGCGTAATCCCCGCCGTTATTTTTGGACTATTGTTTAAAAAGAAAATAGATGTATTGCTGGAGAGCCCGCTTGTTGTAGCTATTGCTTTTGTTGTAGGTGGTATTATCCTGCTTTTTGTGGATGATTGGTTTAATAAACCCACTGTTGACGATGAAGAGCAAATAAGCTATTCAACCGCATTGAAAATTGGGTTTTTCCAGTGTTTGGCCATGGTGCCGGGAGTATCCCGCTCAGCAGCGTCAATTGTAGGCGGTATGTCGCAGAAATTGAGCCGTAAGGCAGCAGCTGAGTTTTCTTTCTTCCTGGCAGTGCCCACCATGTTTGGCGCAACACTGAAGGACCTTTGGGATTTTCATAAACACAGCACAATAGGTGCTGATGAAATGCATCAGGATATTAAATACCTGCTTATTGGAAGCGCAATTGCATTTATTGTTGCTTTACTGGCAATTAAAAGCTTTATAACCTTTTTAGAGAAGAAAGGCTTTAAGCTGTTTGGCTATTACCGTATTGTTGCGGGGATAGTTATTATCATATTGTATTTTACAACCAACGCTTTGCATACGGTATAAACATATAAAGGGGCGCAACGCAATAATATTTTCTAAATGTCCTAAAGGAGACGCGATGCATCGCGTCTCTACTGTTTTTCAATATAACAACTGATCATACGGATACCTTGCCGTATGGATTTCCTTTACCTCATCGTATAACAGCGTCCTGAACTCTTCCAGGTTTTCTTTTTTTGTGGCTGATATAAATATTGCCGGACTGTTATTTTTTGCCATCCAGCTATTTTTAAAATCATGTAACGTTAGCTGATCCTGTTGTTCTTCCAGCTGATGCTGTTCAGGTATAAAGGCATCTATCTTATTAAAAACAGTGATCACCTTTTTATCAATAGCGCCAATATCCTTCAGCGTTTCGTTTACTGTTCTTATCTGGTCTTCAAAGTTATGGTGCGATATATCAACCACATGTACCAGTATATCCGCTTCGCGAACCTCATCCAGGGTAGATTTAAAACACTCAACCAATTGGTGTGGCAGCTTGCGGATAAACCCTACTGTATCTGATAGCAGAAAAGGCACATTCTCAATCACCACTTTCCTAACCGTAGTATCCAGTGTAGCAAACAGCTTGTTCTCGGCAAATACCTCCGATTTGGAGATCATGTTCATAATAGTTGATTTCCCTACGTTGGTATAACCTACCAAAGCCACGCGGATCATCTGGGTCCGGTTTTTACGTTGGGTTTCGTTTTGCCTGTCTATTTGTTTCAGCTTGTCTTTAAGCAGGGAGATCTTGTTCAGGATCAAACGCCTGTCCGTCTCGATCTGCGACTCACCCGGACCACGCATCCCGATCCCGCCCTTCTGGCGTTCAAGGTGGGTCCATAAACGGGTTAGGCGGGGCAACAGGTATTGCAGTTGCGCCAACTCAACCTGCGATTTAGCCTGCGCCGACTGTGCCCTTCCGGCAAAAATATCCAGGATCAGGTTGTTACGGTCGAGGATCTTTACCTGTAATTCATTTTCAATGTTACGTAATTGCGATGGAGTAAGCTCATCGTCAAAAACCACCATGTCAATTTCTTCGGCTGTTACATAAGCCTTAATGTCTTCCAGTCTGCCCGAACCAACAAAGGTAGCCCTGTCTGGTTTCTGCAGCTTTTGTGTAAAAGTTTTTACCGTTTCCGCACCTGCTGTAGCAACCAAAAATTCAAGTTCATCTAAATATTCTTTCGCCTGTTCATCTGTTTCCCCCTGGGTTATTACCCCAACTAAAACAGCCCGCTCCTGCTTCACAGCAGTATCATAAAATTTTTGCTTCATTAACTAATGATTTACAATATGGATGCCAATATAATAAAATGGCAGTTATTAAGACTTTTTTGCAGAATAAATCGGATGATTATAGCACATCTCCACAGCTACACAACTAACATAGGGCTCCTTTTCTCTCTTGATTCCTGATTCTTGACCTCTTAAGTCTTTTACCCTTAATTAGTGCCTGGTGTGCGGCTTTTATCCCCGTCCGAGATCTCTTTGATCAGGCTGCCCCAGTTAAACGGATTTAACAGCGGATTGGTAATTGAATGTGAGTTGAGCACACTGTTATGAAAATCCTGGAACCCATTCATTTCGGAGCCATCCCGTGGTAAGGTGCGTTGCAGGCTCAAAATAGATGAGCGGCTGATGTTCTTTTGAGCTATAGCAAGATCGTCATCCGCAATTTTCATAGAGATAAAGTCTTTCCTGAATTCTTCAGTAGTTGCCCAGGGGAAAACGTGAAATATCGGCAGGTTAATGATCTGTGGCTTAAGCATTACCTGGGTAGTATAGCTTTTTGATGTAATATTTGCAGGAATAACTATAATTACCGGGGCGTATCCCACGCAGGTAAAACGAATGGTATCGCGCTCATGGGCCGGGAATGAAAAATAGCCCTTATAGTTTGAGATATTAACCATGTTTTTATTGGTGGTGTTTACAATGCTTACATATGGCACAATAACCCCCACGCTATCGGCATTATGCACAATGCCGCTAAACTGCACGATCGGTGCTTCCTGCTTTTGTGCAAAAGCTGCTGCTGTTATAAATAAAAAGAAAAGAAAGCCAGTTAACTTCTTCATTCAATTAATTCTTTTGTCATTCTGAACGTAGTGAAGAATCTTATACGCTCAATAGGTCTTCGATTAAAAGGCGGTGAGCTTGAGGTATAAGATTCTTCGCTCTCGCTCAGAATGACAAATTGTTATATTTTACAGTGTTTTAATAAAAAGATCCAACCTTTAAACAAAAATAGGTTATTGCTGCAATCCGCATGGCAATTTAACAAATCTTAACACTACCTGAGGTTTTCAGGGAGCACCGCATTCGGATCGTCTATATCGGTTAGGTTTATAGCTTCAATACCGGTAATTTCGGGTACAGCTTTTTTTATAGCTTCTTCAATTCCCGCCTTTAGCGTCATTATGCTCATTGGGCATGACCCGCACGAGCCAAGCAACTTAAGCCTAACCACATTATCGGGAGTGATCTCCTCAATTGAAACATTCCCCCCATCTGTCAGCAAATACGGTCTTATCGTATCCAACGCTGCTTCCACCTGATCTAATAAACTCATTTGTACTATTTTATAAAGTAAAGTTATTAAATATTTTTCATTTGTATATCAAAGCAGTACTGGTACTACTTATTTAGTTATTCAATGGCTGCGCTGCATTGGCTTTTTCAAAAGCTTTGGCATTGCTTATGGCAACCTGTTGTGCCACACTTTTAGCCATATCTGTAAAGGCTTTTGCCATCACGCTATCTTCATCCAAAACAATTGGTTTGCCGGTATCGCCACTATCGCTAATACCTTTTATCAACGGGATCTCTCCTAAAAATGGCACATCCAGTTGTGCTGCAAGCTTTTTGCCACCGCCCTGGCCAAATATATAATATTTATTCTCAGGCAGTTCCGCAGGCGTAAAATAAGCCATGTTTTCAACTACTCCCAGTATCGGCACATTAATGGCCGGCATCATAAACATGCCAATCCCTTTTTTTGCATCGGCCAGCGCTACGTTTTGCGGCGTGGTAACAATTACCGCGCCCGTTACCGGGAAAGTTTGCGTTACTGTAATATGGATATCCCCGGTTCCCGGTGGCAAGTCAATCACCAAATAATCCAGCTCGCCCCAGTCGGCATCGTTAAATAATTGTTTAACCGCCGTTGATACCATTGGGCCGCGCCATGGCACGGGCTGGTTCGGATCGGTAAAAAAGCCTATCGACAATAATTTAACACCATATTTCTCAATTGGCTGAATGCGGGTTTTGCCATTAACTTCACTTGCCTGCGGCCTGGCATTTTCCAGTCCGAACATGATCGGGATAGACGGGCCATAAATATCGGCATCAATCAGACCCACTTTTGCACCTGTTTTTGCTAAGCCCAAAGCCAAATTTACCGCAACGGTTGATTTACCAACGCCACCTTTGCCCGATGCTACCGCGATAATGTTTTTAACACCCGGCACCCCGGTATTTTTTTGCGAGGTAACCTGCGAAGTCATATTGATGTGCACGTCGGCATCTTTGCTAACAAAATAAAGAATGGCATTGCGGCATGCATTCTCTATCATTGCTTTTAAGGGGCATGCCGGTGTTGTCAATATCACTGAAAAACTAACGCGGTTGCCCTCAATTTGAATATCCCGGATCATGTTCAGGGTAACCAGGTCTTTTTTCAGATCGGGTTCCTCAACATTGCCCAGGGCTTGTAAAACTTGTTCGCTGGTGATGGTCATAATATGATGCGAATTTACTTAAAACGAGGCGAAGTAGTGTCATGTAAATGATAGTTTTGGGGTCGAAAGGCGTTTGAACCATGATTAAAGGATTTTAGGATGAAGGGATTCGTTTCTGACTTTAGAAATAATAATCATGTAATCTTTCAATCATAGGTCAACCAAAAATTCACATATTTAAATAGTAATGGGTTTGATTGTATAAATAACCCTCAATGACCTGTCGCCTTCTTTTAAAAGGTCCTTGTCAAAATTGTACCATCCATCCTGTGGCCCTCCCTGGCCCTGGTTAAGATGCACCATAAAATTATCGCCTTTCCTGTTATAACCATCTATAACAACAGAGTGACCAAAGTTTTTAAGGTTGGTAAAATGCAGAAATACCGGCCTTTTATGATTGATCTCCTCACTTATTATGTTTTCAAGCTTCCCTGTTGTATAGGGCAAAATATGTTGCCATGAAATATACCGGCTTACCTTAATGCTGTAATGTTTTTCAAGCAGGCCGGCTGACGCTAATTTGTGCATATAGTTATCTGTCCCAAAGTCTTTTTCTATAGCAATCGCTGCATAGTAATTATACCGGGCCAAATCATCAATTTCACTTCTTGAAGTCATGCTATCAATCTTAAAAGATAACCGGCTCAGATTAATTTTCGAACTGTCTATGTTTTCATTTATCCGATAACCCTTGCTGGAAACATAAGCAACATAACCAAATGGCTTTAAATGATGGTAATAAACAATCTGCGCCAGGGCTGTACTCCAGCAACCAAGGCGTAAATGGTCGGGTGTATACTTTTCAAACCCTCCCATTTGTTTCCAATGTGTTTTAATTAATGAACTATCTGCTATAGGGCTACCATGTATGGAATAAGGTAAAATAGCTGTGCCTGCAAGCGCGTAAATAATGGATAGCGCAGCGACTATGAGTAAGGATGTTTTGATACTTTTTTTCATTGCTGATATACTTTATACAGCAAAGCAATGGTAATATGGAGAAAGCTTTCTCTCAAAACCCCTAATGAGAGTAAATAAAGTTATCTATAATATATAGTCAGGAAGTCTTGGAGGGCTTATAAAGGGTGGCGCTTTTGGCTTCGTTTAGATAAGTTTTGGGAGAAAAACCTGTAGCTGCTTTAAAGATCCGGTAAAAACTTGCTTCTGAATTAAACCCGCATTCAAGGGCAATACCAGAGATAGATAAATGGTTATAATTTCTGTCCAGAAGTTTATGCTTTACTTCATTAACGCGAAAATCATTGATCAGCGTTCTGAATGGTTTCCCTAATTCCTTGTTAATCGTTTCAGATACAAGGGCCGGGCTTAGGTTAATAAACGAGGCCAGCAATGCCAATGTAAGCTCACTATTTAAAAAAAGCTTGTCCTTTTCAAGTGCTGTTAAAACTGCGAGTTTTGCTGAAGCGCGGTCGTTAATAGAATATTTGGAAGAATTAACCGGGCCCTTAATAGTTAAATCCCTTTGCTGCTCCGGAATAATGAACACCTACTTTTGGTAAGAACGGTATGCTATGTAATAAATTAAGAAAGATAAGTAGATATAAAATACTTGCCAGTGTAAAAAGTGATGGTTGGAAAAATAAAAGACCTGATCAAGGCAAATATTGATCAGGAGGCCGAGGCCCAGGATTCCAGTAAACGATAATACATTTTTAAGCCAGCCAAACGTTTGATAATTTGTGCCCGCTATATGATTATATAACCATTTGCGATAGCCTTGAACCAGCCTGAAGCTTAGCCATCCATATATAATAGTACTAAATACAGATAAGTCATCCTCAAAGGTCTTAATTGCATTAAAATGCCATTTTTCAGCGATGACATCCTTAACATGCAGATCAGTTTTTTGTATTACTGCGAAATAAACCAATATCGCATGAACAAAAAAGATAAGTGGTGGAAAAAGATGCAGGATCTTTTTCCCGCTTATCCTGAAATCAGGAATGATGAGAGAGCATACATAAAAATATAAAAGCGGCTGTATAAGTAAGTCAATGGCTAAAGGAAAATACCTGAATGTTTTTGTATCCCACAGGCCTAAAGTATGCAGGGCAATTTTGAAGCTAAGCAAGCTGAACACAAAAAGCAAAGCCGCAAGCAATTTGCTGCCAATAGCGTTTTTCCTGTTTTTGATCAATAGTATTGCTGAAACCAGGCCCTGGATAACTCCAAACAATACAACAATGTCAAACCAGCTAAAAGTCATTTTAAAAATTGAATTTTATAAAAATACTCTTTAGAAGCAATAAAAAACAAAAGCAAACCTTCTAAATTAGAAGTAATTATTGATAAATATTTCACATTGATGCAACTTGAAAACTCATCCAAAAAATCTGCACATTTGCACATCGGCATATCCGCACATCAAAATATGATCTTAGTTACCGGTGCAACAGGTTTTTTAGGTTCAGAAATAGCCTTGCAACTGGCAGGGCAGGGGCACCGAATTCGCTGTACGCGACGTACTAATTCATTAATCCCTGATATTTTACTTCCCTGCCAGATTCAATGGGTGGAGGCAGACATGCTGGATTTTTTTGCATTGGAGGATGCTCTTACCGGCATAACACAGGTTTACCATTGCGCGGCATGGGTATCATTAAAGCAGGCCGATAAAAAGCCAATGATAAAGGCCAACGTTACCGGCACAGCTAACCTGGTTAATTTGTGCATGGAGAAAAATATCCGGCTGGTGCATGTAAGCTCAGTTGCAGCTGTCGGCCTTGCCAAACCCGGCGACCAGATAACCGAAAACCACCACCTTGACCGTGACACTGAAAACGATGGTTATGCCATATCAAAACTGGAAAGTGAGATGGAGGTTTGGCGCGGTATTGCCGAGGGACTGGATGCGGTGATTGTTAATCCTTCAATAATTTTAGGCGCCAATGCAGGTACAACAGGCAGCGGGCAGCTATTTGAAACCGTTCGTAAGGGACTTAAATTTTATACTGCGGGCAGCTCAGGCTTTGTTGATGTGGAAGATGTTGCCAAATGTATGATAGGACTAATGAATAGCGATATTAACGGGGAACGCTATATTATCAGCGCCGAAAATCGTAAATACAAACAAATTACCACCGAAATTGCCGATGGCTTCGGCATAAAACATCCGGCAACATTAGCAAAACCCTGGATGATGAATTTGGCCTGGCGGGCAGCCCGCATAATTGGAGCATTAACCGGTAAACCACCGTCATTAGACAAGGTTTCGGCCCAGGCTGCTACCATGACGCGCAATTATGATAATGCGAAAATAAAAAAGACGATCGGGATTGAGTTTAAGCCTTTGAGGGATACGATAAAGGCAGTTTGTGAAAGGTTAGCCGCATCAAAATAATCCTCCGTTATATGACTATCCTATCTGTCTAAATCTATTTATATGAATGCTATTGAATTAAAAAATCTTCAAACCCCGATCAAGGAGCAATACAGGGAACAACCTGAATCAGCATTAATAACCCTGAAAGCGCAGGGTAATATTGGCGAAGGCATCTCCTGCAAAGTTGATACCGGCCGCGCATTGGTTGAAGCAGGCCTTCATCCGGCTACCGGGGGCGATGGAATGCTTGCCTGTTCCGGCGATATGCTGCTGGAAGCATTAGTGGCCTGTGCGGGTGTTACTTTAAGCGCGGTAGCTACCGCCATTGGGATAGAAATTAAAAGCGGCACTGTTAAAGCTGAAGGCGACCTTGATTTTCGCGGCACTTTAGGGGTTTCAAAAGAAGCTTCTGTAGGGTTTAAGCAGATCAGGCTTAGTTTTGATCTGGATTCTGATGCAACGGATGAACAGCTTGCAAGCCTTTCAAAGCTTACCGAAAGGTATTGTGTTATTTATCAGACCATTCGTGGTGGAACGGATATTGAAACCAGTTATAATAACTAACCTAATATTGCCCAACGGATAACAACACCAGTGTACAGGCATATTCCGTTTTAATTCCCTTTTCATTGGCCATGTGGCGCAGCTCTGAATTTTCGGTGCCGGGGTTAAAGATGATACGTTTGGGGTGGGTATCCAGGATATAATTGTACAATCCTTCCTGGTTTACCGGGCCAACATACAGGGTTATGGTATCAATATCATTGTGAATAGTTTCCGGCTTTTCAATAGGCACACCGGCAACTTCGCCCTCCTTTATCCCCACGTTCACAATGGTGTGCCCGCTCCGTACCAACCTGTTGGCGGCAAGGTTTGCGTATCGCCCTTCGTTGGGTGTAGCGCCTAATATTAATGTTTTTTTATCCACTTTATTATGATTTCACTGATTATTAAGCCGTGATTACACCGATTATCCTTGTTAACAACGCAATTTGTGCGGAATGGTATACATGGTGTTGTAACAATCCCCTTACCAATTCTTCATAGCTTACACCTGTACCCAACTCCGGATTGCGCTCATCAAGAATGGGGGCGCTCCATTGCTCCTCTGTATAGCTTTGAATAATACCCAGCAAATTTACGTTAACAAGCTTCAGATCATTGACATATTGCTGCCATTTTTGCTCATCAGGTGTACCAGGATCAGGCCAATCGCCGCTTGAGGGTTGTTGCGCTGTCATTCCATTCATGCGGTCCATCACCTCTTCCGTCCATGAGAGCATGTGCAGCACAATGCCTGCAATATTATGTACGGCTCCTGCAGGTTTCTCATAAGCCATTTCAAAGCTTACTTTTTCAAGGATGGTGTAAACCGGGGCGCCATACCAGGGATCGCCTGATAATACTTGTTCTAATTCTTTACTTAATTTTTCTGAAATGGTCATGTTTATATTTTTGATGCTGCAATGGCGCAGTTTATTCCATCAATGGCAGCAGAAATTATGCCACCTGCATAGCCCGCACCCTCACCACATGGAAACAATCCTGTTACCTGCGGATGCTGCAGGCTCTCTTTATCCCGCGGCACTTTTACCGGCGATGAGGTGCGTGACTCAACACCCACTAAAATAGCCTCGTTGGTATAATAGCCCTTCATTTTGCGCCCAAAAGCAGGCAGGGCCTTGCGCAGGCGTTCATTGATCCAGCCGGGTAAAATTTCTTTTAGCTCAACAGACTTTGTGCCGGGCAGGTAAGAGTTTTCGGGTAGGTCTTTCGAGATCCGGTTCTCTACAAAATCAATCATCCTTTGTCCGGGGGCAACTAAATTTCCACCGCCTGCTTTAAAGGCCAGCTTTTCTATTTCCTGCTGAAAGCGCAGCATTCTTAAAGGATCATTCATATCGCCTTTAACATCTTCCGAATTTATCTGTACCACGGTGCCGGAGTTTGCAAAGGGATTGTTCCGTTTAGATGGACTCCAGCCATTTACCACTATTTCCTGAGCCTCAGTTGCGCAGGGGGCAATAATACCTCCCGGACACATACAAAAAGAGAATACCCCCCTGTTTTCCACCTGTTCAACAAGGTTATAATAGGACGGGGGCAGATCGGGTCCGCGAAACTCGCAATGGTATTGGGCCTGGTCTATTATCTCCTGTGGGTGTTCTATCCTTACACCTAAAGCAAAAGGCTTGGCTTCAATTAAAATGTTTTGATGATGCAGCATTTCAAAAATATCCCTTGCCGAGTGTCCCGTTGCCAGGATCACCGCATCGGCCATTATCTTTTGGCCATTGGCCAGCTCAATACCTTTTATCTTGCCAGACTCAACCAGTAAACGGGTTACTTTTGCGTCAAAAAGCACCTCGCCACCGGCGTTCAAAATGCTGTCTTTTATTGAGGTGATGATCTGCGGCAATTTATTGGTGCCGATATGCGGGCGGGCATCTATCAAAATGTCTTCAGTAGCGCCATGAGCCACAAAAGTTTTTAATACCGCGTTTATATCACCCCGCTTGGTTGAGCGGGTGTATAGCTTACCATCAGAATAGGTGCCTGCGCCGCCCTCGCCAAAACAATAATTTGATTCGGGGTTTACCAGGCCTTGTTTGTTGATGTTTGCCAGATCGCGGCGGCGTTGTTTTACATCTTTGCCGCGTTCAACTATTACAGGCTTTAACCCCAGCTCAATGCATTGCAATGCGGCAAACAGCCCTGCCGGACCAGCGCCTATTATAATTACCGGCTTAGCTGTTTTTACGTCCGGGTATTTAACTGTAAACGTTTCGGGCATATATGGCTCATCTATAAACACCTGTACCTGTATGCGGTAAACCACCTTGCGGCCACGGGCATCAATGGAACGTTTAAGGATTTTTAAGGCGGACACTTTTTGAGGGGAGATATTTAATGATGAGGCGGCTATGTTAATCAAAGCG
>JAQBOS010000356.1 GCA_028287925.1 Mucilaginibacter sp.
GCAGTACTTGTTGTGTTTCCCGTTTTGGCTATCTACGTATTAATTCCGTGTGGATTATTTTTTGTTTTAAAAAGTTTTGTGGTCAAAGAACCGTTTCATAGATATCGGATACTTTATTTGACAGGACATTTATTCTTTTTACTGGTGATGATTGGAATGATCGTCGCAATCTCAAATGATGTTTCTAAGTTTAATATAAGATAACACAGTTAAATAATTGTATAGTAGATCGATCGGTAAATGGATTTAAATAAACAAGACAATGAAAAAATGCCTGAATACGGTATCAGCTTAACAGAGATGATCAGGAAAAGGAAATAATTGAGAGGGATAATGATTACGTCAATGCTAAAACTTCTGCAAGAGATTGGAATGATATAAAACGAGATTTAAGAAATATATATCGTTGATCTGATGGATTTTCATCAGGGGAATTCTGAAATCCTACAAATCGTGGTTTGAACAATACACACTAATTGTATATATCCTTTCTATGTCCAAGGGCTACAACCTCAATTAAAAGCTTACCGTTAAATATCTCATAAATAATTCTATAATCGCCGACCCTTATCCTGCAGCCCTCTCTGCCTTTTAATTTTTTGTATCCAATCGGTCGGGGATTTTCAGCAAGCTTATATATCGCTTCTATTAAACGTTTAACAATATTGTCCTGTAACTTATTAAGTTGCTTTTGTGCCAGGCTGGAAATTGTGATTCTATAAAGGGGCATTACTAGGGAAGCCTTTGTTTTACAAATTCATCAAAAGAAATGGATGGTTCTTTGCTGGCCTTTGCTTTATCATATAGCCGTATGTCATCCAGTTCGTCCAGCTCTTCCAATATCTGCTCATACTCAGCAAGCGGAATTACAACTGACACCTTATTGCCGTCTGTATCAGTGATATATTGAGGGTGAATTGTGTTCATTTTTAATTTTTTATCAACGTAAATTTAAGATTTTTTATATTAAAGCAAAAATGGGTTATATCATATCTGAATTGCGGGCATCGCTATAAAATCCCTGCTTACCATTTAAAATTTAAATGGCTCTTTTTCAAACTTTTATTCCGAAATTCCCCCCTCTTCCGTTGTTACATTCGGCATTTTATGTTTTCAATAAATTTAAGTACGTTTGGGGAAACTGATTTAAAGTAGTTAAAACTGATCTTATTATTTAAAAAATGAAGTTATTCGTAAAAAAATCTCTGGCACAATTAATGGCCACGCCGGAAGAAGGAGCCTCAACGCTGAAACGGACACTTGGCGCAGGCAATTTGGTTGCGCTGGGTATCGGAGCTATTATTGGCGCAGGCCTTTTTGTTAGAACGGCTGCCGCCGCAGGCGCTCATGCCGGGCCTGCCGTAACACTTTCTTTTATTATTGCAGCGGTTGGTTGTGCTTTTGCAGGCTTATGCTATGCTGAATTTGCATCCATCATCCCAATAGCAGGTAGCGCATATACTTATGCGTATGCCACAATGGGCGAAATTGTTGCCTGGATAATTGGATGGGCATTGGTACTGGAATATGCCCTCGGCGCAGCAACAGTATCAATAAGCTGGAGCGAATATGCCAATAATCTCCTCGGGCATCGAATACCGTTTGAATGGTGCCACTCACCCATGGAGTCCGCCATTATAAACGGTGTTAGCCATACGGGCGTTATCAATTTGCCCGCATTACTAATACTGCTTTTATTATCATTATTATTGATAAAAGGTACACAGGAATCAGCTACCGTTAATACTGTTATCGTAGTTATAAAGGTTACTATTGTACTGGTATTCATCGCTATAGGGTGGCAATTTATTAACCCTGCACACCATACACCATATCTTATCCCTGCAAATGCACCGGATGCAACACTACCTGACGGTACAAAATATTCTTATCTGCCATTTTTTAATCATGGCTGGGGCGGTGTACTCACCGGCGCGGGAATAGTATTCTTTGCCTTTATCGGGTTTGATGCTGTTTCTACAGCTGCACAGGAAGCAAAAAATCCAAAAAGGGATATGCCGATAGGGATTTTAGGATCATTGGTTGTTTGTACTATTTTGTATATCCTGTTCTCATGGGTATTAACCGGCGTAGCGCCATACCAGGATTTTATGCACGCAGGTAAAGAGGCTTCAGTAGCTTATGCAATCAGCCAATATATGCATCATTACGAATGGCTGTCAACCCTGGTAACCGTTGCTATCCTGATGGGTTTTTCATCGGTGATCCTGGTGATGTTGTTAGGGCAATCAAGGGTATTTTATACCATGTCGACAGATGGCTTACTGCCAAAGGTGTTTTCTGATCTGCACCCAAAATTCCGCACGCCCTATAAGAGCAATATGATATTGTTCGTATTTGTGGGCTTATTTGCCGCGTTTTTACCTTCAAGCGTTGCCGGTGATCTTACTTCTATCGGTACGTTGTTTGCTTTTGTGCTGGTATGTATCGGGGTAATGCTGCTTAGGAAAACCAACCCTGAATTGGTAAGGCCATTCAAAACACCACTTGTTCCGCTTGTTCCTATCCTGGGAATCCTTATTTGTTCGGCTATGATAATCAGCTTGCCACTTGAAACGCAATTAAGCGCTTTGGTATGGATGATAATAGGTTTGATTATCTATTTTACCTATAGCAGAGGGAATAGCAAGCTTGGAAATGTTTCCGATATATTGCCTACAGCCTCAGATTTTGAAAAGAAATAATTTGAATTAACCTGAAGGTCTTTAAGTGTTATGCTTAAAGGCCTATCGGTTGAATATTTTAACCATAATATTGAAAAGGTTCTGATTTATCGGAACCTTTTTTGTTACCTTGAAATTTTAAAGCAATCCCGGTACCTCCATTAATGAAAACCGATAAAAACCTCTGGATCTTAGTATTTGTCTGTATTATTAATTCCCTTGGTTTTGGCATTATTGTACCGGTACTTTATACGTACGGCAAAACCTTCGGGCTCACCGGTACAACGCTGGGTATCCTAACAGCCTCATTTTCTATTGCCCAGTTTTTTGCCACCCCGGTATTAGGGTCACTTTCTGACAAATGGGGACGCAAGCCATTATTGGTGATCAGCCTGGCTGGTACCTGCGTTTCTTTTTTAATGTTTGCCGAAGCCCGCAGCTTGCTTATTCTTTTTGCTGCGCGAATTTTGGACGGATTAACGGGCGGCAATGTATCGGTAGCTCAGGCAATGGTAGCTGATACAGCAACACCGCAAAACAGGGCAAAAAGGTTTGGGATCCTGGGATCGTCATTAGCATTTGGATTTGTAATAGGGCCATTTGTAGGCGGCGTATTTACTAACCTTAGCCCGCAGGCGCCTTTCTTTTTTGCTGCAGGCATCTCACTGATAGGTACGCTCTGCGCTATTTTTTTACTAAAGGAAACCAATTGTACCGATAAAAAAACAAGGGCAAATCATAATGACAAGTTCAAATTTATAACCCTGGTAACAACTTTAAAACGGCAAACGGTTGGCACCGCTGTTTTTATCGGCTTTTTACTGACCATGGCACAGTTCACCATGATCATAGGGTTCCAAACCTTTAGCGTTGATATCTTAAAGATCACCCCCACACAGATCGGGCTTTTTTTAGCCGGGTTTGGAATTTGCGGCATCATCATGCAATTGTGCGTACCGCTGTTTACAAAGCTGTTTCCTTCTAAATCGGTTATCTTACTATTTTCAAGTATTTTGTGTTTTGGGGCAATGCTGCTGTCGGGCTTTACTTCGGCATTTATGCCTTATGCTATTTGCATGTGTGTTTATGGCCTGTTTAATGGCCTGCGAAACCCTATGCTGAACGCCATAATAGCCGACAATGTGGATAAACCCGAGCAAGGGAAAATATTAGGCATAAACCAGTCATATGCATCAATAGGGCAAACCCTTGGCCCGTTAACCGCAGGGCTGGTTACAGTTATTTCCATTCATAGTGTTTTCTTCTTATCTTCATTCTACATTTTAGTTGCATTTTTGCTAAGTTTCCGTTTAAAGAAAAAAGAATAAAACCCTAAAGCCATGCATCCACTAGTTCTCAGAGAGGTTATATCCGTAACCATGATCCTGTTCGCGATCATTGATATCCTTGGCGCAATCCCTGTAATTATTGAATTACGCCAGCGTGTTGGACATATTGAGTCGGAAAAAGCCAGTATTGCAGTACTTGTGTTAATGGTTGGGTTTTTATTTGGGGGTGATGAGCTGCTAACCATAATCGGCCTCGATGTTTCTTCTTTCGCTATTGCCGGTTCTCTCGTGATCTTTATTATAGCAATGGAAATGATATTAGGGATCAAATTATTTAAAGAAGAGATGTCAACAACTGCATCAATAGTACCGCTGGCTTTCCCGCTTATAGCCGGCGCCGGAACCATGACAACCTTGTTATCACTAAAATCACAATATCAAACACAAAACATTTTGGTTGGTATAGTACTCAATACGCTGTTTGTTTACCTGGTGTTAAAGAATGTAAAATGGCTGGAGAAACTGCTCGGTGAAACAGGTGTAAATATTCTGCGAAAAGCATTTGGAGTAATATTATTAGCTATCGCGATAAAGCTGTTTAGAAGTAACACGCATTTGTAGCCCCCAACCCCTAAAGGGGGCTTTGCCGCTGTGGTTCGTGTTGCTCACCGCCCTGGTTGGTGTTGTCACCAACTAGTTGGATGAAGCCCTAAGTGTGCACAAACCTGCATGCCAAGGTGTGAATTGCACATCACAAACATCAGGTTTTGTTGGTGACAACACCACAGGTGTTCGGAACAAATTGTGCAAGCCGTGGCCCAGTGCGATTCCCGCCTCGGGGCGGGGAAGGGTGGGGTTTCTCGAACTATGATACCCCTGATAATCAAGCGTAAAAGCATGGCGCAGAAACCCCTCCCTTCGCCCTCCCAAGGGAGGGAATCGCACTTTCCCGCGCTTTTTTCAGTCTTCCGAACACCTATGGTGACAACACCAACAAAGGCGAAACATCAAGATGCTTTGAATTACAATGATATTAATTTGTGATCCTTGTTCCAGCTTATCTTAAGCTTCCCGGTTTCATCATCTTTTGCACGGATGTGAAGGACAACTCCTCTGTTTCTTCTCTTGGCAAGCTTTACTGTATCAGTAATGTTGGCGTCATTCTTCGGATTGCGTAAAGGTACGTCCATGGTAATATCCGTTCCGTTTTTTAGCCCATAAGTACCGGCTATGTCGGCATTCAATACACTGGAATTGAGCTGCATCGGGTTAATGACGATCTTGTCGCCGTGAATGTCAAATTTGGCATCCAGGCTTGGAATGGTTATTTCTTTAAGGTTGCGGAAAGGAAAGGCAAACTTGCCCACATTAATTAGCGGCTTATAATTGAGCAGGGCGGCATTTCGTAAATTGATATTCGCCGTTCCATAAACAGATCCGGGGACCAGCTGACCAGCATTACTGATCCTTCCGCTTACCTGCGTCCCGGCCGAAAGGTAACCCTTAAGGTTTTGATAAGTAATGGCGTTGAGCCCAAAATTATCGAAAGCCAAAAAGAATTCGCGAACATTCACATTGCTTACCGTAGTGTTCAGGTTAAAACGGTTTTCCTTATTATCCTGGTAAATGTTGCCTTTCATTTTAAGTGTACCCCCGGCATGCTGAACGCTTACGTTGCTCAACTGCACCCCTTCTTCCGAAAGATGGACGTCGGCGATTGCATCAGTAGCCAGGAAAGATTTGAAATGAACATTAGCCGCCCGAACGTGAATGGATGCCTGCGCCTTATCTAAAACGGTACCCAGCTGATCGGCTATGTTGCCGCTGTTCTTCCTGCTTTTGGTTACGGTTTCAGTCCGCTGACGGGTGTTCAGGAACCCTATAAATTCGTTAAGATACAATTGAGGACTGGTAATCTGCCAGTCGAGCACAATTTTTTCCGGGGCATCGTAATAAAGATTGAGGAAATTATTGACCCTGCCTTTCATAAGCACCACGCTGCGGCCGCTTTGCAGGCGGATATGATCAAGCAGCAGGTTTTTCCTGGTAATATGAAGAGAAACTGAAGTGTTTTTAAAAGTAAGGTTCCGGGGTACATAGTTGATGTCGGCATTTTTTAGGTTGATCGTACCTGTTACTATTGGCTTATTGATCCGGTAATCAACAATATCTGCCGTATAACGCAAAGCCATATCGGCAGATCCTTTGTTGAATTTTGCCACAGTACTGCCCAACAGGTAATTAAGGTCGGCAGCAGGAAAGTTGGATCTGAAGTTTCCGGTTGCCAAAGGTTTATCCAGGTTGCTGATGCTGCCCGTATCAATAGCAAAAGGTAAATGGTTGTAACTGCCGGTAAAATTGAACAGCCGGATCACCGAATTTGCATCAGTGAACCCTTTACCTTTAAAATGATTGTTAGTGAAAACACCTTTAAAATTACAATCATTAATAATACTGCCGGGAAGGGAAAGCCTGTTATCTTTTGCATTGGTAGTGATGTAAAGAAATGGGTCACCGCCACCAAAGCTCCCCGAAATAATTGCAGTAACGGCAATTGGCTTATCCAGGTTAAACAGATCCAGTTTTTTAGTTATGTTAGGTGCAAGCAGGGAAGAAGCATGCCGCCATAAAAGTTGGCCGGCAGTAATATGAAAGGTAAAATCAGCAGGTTTTTTGCCCGTCACAAAACGTGCAACTATGCTAAAGTCGTCACCACCAATGCTGAAATCGCTGGAGGAAACATTGATATCTCCCGATTTGCTGTTGTACCCGCCGGTTAATTTTCCTTCAACCAGTTTGTCTTTTATAAAGCTGCCATGTACAGTACTAAAAGCCATGCTTTTGGCCGTCACTTTCAAATCAACGCTGGCATTCCAGCCGGTATCCGGGTAATTCATTTTTCCGTTCAGCTTTTCAACCGCAAATTCGAACAGCTTTTTAGCTTTCCGGTTATCAACCGTAAAACTCACCTGTTCCAGGCTGAACTTGTCGATTTGGGGATTGGATCGTTTACTTTTTTTACTTGTATCGTTTGAAACGTTTTTTTTGAAAACCGAAGTATTGCTATATCCTGAGCTATCCGTATACAAATCAATAGCAGCATTACTAATGGTGATGTGATTTATGCTGATATTACCTTTGAGCAGGATAGCGGTATTTACCGATACATCAAAATTTTTGGCGCTCAGTAAAGTGTGACGATGCCGGAGCCACTGCTTATCGCGCAGGGTAACATTTTCAAGCCTGACGGAAAGAGCGGGGAAGTTCTCAAAAAATGAGGTCTTAACACCACCCACCACTAATTTGCCGTCCAGGTTTTTATTTAGCTCATCAGTTACAAGGGCTATAACCTTTTCTTTGTGGGAAGAGATATAAATTGACAGACCTGCCAATACTGCAACAAAGAACAGAATCAGCGCGCCTAATATTTTTAAGGAGATTTTTAACCAGCCTTGCATTTTGTGAATTTAAGATAAAAGGCATAAGTTGAAAGAATTGTTTTCGGGCGGTATTAATAAACTTAAATAAATCCGGATGCCGAACTAAGATGCTATCAATCTCGCCACAAACATTGTATCCGCTTTTCCTTCATATCCCTTCAATACTTTGCTATCTTGCAGTTTCAGCCCCAACTCCTTTACTATAAAACTCACTACATCCTCATTCTCTGCCTCAAATGCGGAGCAGGTGATATAAATAAGCGGTTTGCCGGGCTTTAGATATTTAACAACATTGCGTACAATGCTTTGCTGTAATTTCTGAAAAAACTCTATCCGGTAGGTATCAAACTGGCTGATCATCTCAGGTGTTCTTCCCCACGTGCCGGAACCGCTGCAGGGAGCATCAAGAATAATACCATCGAAAGCATAATCGTGCAATATCAGGTCGTTGTTTTGGGTTAGGTCAAGCAGTTTTTTCTGGTATTTGGTAAGGCCGGCCTGCTGAAAACGTTCATCCAAATTTGCTAATATAGATTCGCGGATGTCTGATACCATCAGCTTTAAGTTTGGCTCCAGCTCATGAAGTAATAATGATTTACCACCTGATGCTGCGCATGCATCCCACCAGGCATCCCATTTATCAGGCTTAAAAAACTGCGCCGTTTGCTGTGAGGAAAGGTCCTGCACCTCAAACCAATGCTGGTTAGGGAATACAGCCTCCAGGCGGGTTCCATTAGGTAAGGAGATGCAACTGTTGCCTTCATCCTTAAAAATGATCCCGGCTGCTGTGAGTGCTATTTTTACCTGTTGTTCATATCCTTTGTGTACGCGGATAAACAAGTCGGGCTGGATAAAAAATGATCGTAAGAAAACCTCTTTATCAATCCCTGCCGAAAGCTGGCTTGTCCATGGGAATACATCATCAAGTTTAAAATCAGGATGGGTGGTTTTTACCATGCCCAGCTTCTCATCCACAGTAAAACCTATACAGGCTGCCCATTCGGGTTTAAAATGCTGAAGAAAGGAATTAAGCTGTGTATTGCATAAAAACTCGGCAACAAACAGGCGTTCGTCAGCAGGGATATTTGGGAGTGCCCTGCCTAAACGGAAATAGTTATACATCAACCGGCTGGCAATGCGCCTGTCGGTCGAGCCCATTTGTTTGTTTTGACGGTAAAAGCCGGGTAAAAATTTACTTAGTGGCGTTTCTGCCGGATACTCATCCAAAATACGCTGAAACGTTTTAAGCTGGTTTATTGCCTTCATTCTACCTTTTTCAACTCAAAATTACTGTATTTATAAATATTTATATGCGTGTTTATCCAGCCAAGGCCCGCTTTTTTCTGAAAATGAAAGTTATTGTGTAAACCGTCATAGTCCTTGTCTGATAAATTTTTGAGATCGCCGGTGGCAAGGATCTGTCCTAAATATAAACCTTCATCAAACCCTTTTATAGCATAAGCAGTAGGTTCGGCATGATATTCCCTCCTGTAATCAGTTATAAAGGTAACTGTGTTTGCTGCTTTATAATCTATATGGTCTGACGATGTAATATGCGTATTGATGCGTTGCAGCAGGTCGGCCTTTAAAAAGGATAAATTTACCCAGTTGGGGTGTCCAAAAACGGTAACACGGTAAACCTTGCTTAAAGTATCCAGCGCGCGCAGGGTTACGTTCAAAAAGTGCTGGTTAGTTGCCGGTATTATAAAAATATTTTCGCTTGTTGACGAAAGCTGGGGTATAAGTGAGCTTAGCTGACCATGAATAACCGTTAAATAAACAACCTGTGTATGCTTTTTGCTCAGGCTGTCAATAGCTTTTTTAAATGGAGTGATGTAATCATTTTCCTCGCTATAGCCCGATTTAAGAATAAATATCTTTTTAGGCTTTATCTTATCGTTAACGTATTTTGCGGCTCCCCATGCATGGTATTCAAGCGGGGGGATCATAGTAACCAGTCCCTGGCTTTTAATGGTAGAAGGTGATGCCGGCGATAATGGTGAAATTATGGGCTGGCTGCTGTTGGGATAAGCACCCGTAAAAGCTTTTATATCATCCGGGAATACCGGGCCTATAATTAAATCGCTGCTACGTACCGCCGGATTTAAGCCCAGGCTGTGTGCCTGCGCCTTTTCGCCTTTCGAGTCAAAAACCTGCAGCTTATAGTTATACCCCTGCCCGGTAAGCGAATCTAAAGCAAGTTTAAAGCCTCGGTAGTAGTCAAGTGAAATATCAGCCTCTTTTAAAGTAACCGAAGTATATGGCGAGCCTGGTCGTAAATGATCAAGGCCAAAAGGCAGCAACAAAGCGATGTTTGATATTTTTGATGTTGCCGGTTTAACGGCATTTTGTGCCTGTGTTTTATCTGCGGGTTTTCCGGCTTCGTTTTTTTTAGGCTGTACAGCTACGGGACGCACTTTTGGTGAACACGCCGCAGCTATAAGGCCGATAATTAAAAACGTTAACCACTTATTCCCACTCAATTGTGGCCGGTGGTTTTGAACTGATATCATATACTACCCGGTTAATACCCTTTACATTGTTAATGATCTCGTTACTGATCTTTGCCAGCAGGTCATACGGCAGGTGACACCAATCGGCAGTCATTCCGTCTAATGATTCCACAGCACGGAGGCAGATCACGTTCTCGTAAGTACGCTCATCGCCCATAACACCTACCGATTGTACCGGTAAAAATATGGAGCCTGCCTGCCAAACTTTATCATAAACACCGCCGGCCTTCAAATTGTTGATATAAATCGCATCGGCTTCCTGTAAAATAGCAACTTTTTCGCGTGTAACCTCACCTAAGATCCTGATAGCCAGACCGGGACCCGGGAAAGGGTGACGGCCTAAAATATTCGGATCAATGCCTAAAGCCTTGCCAACACGCCTAACTTCATCTTTAAATAAGGTGTTCAGGGGTTCAACAACCTTCAGTTTCATAAAATCAGGCAGTCCGCCAACGTTATGGTGCGATTTGATGGTAGCTGAAGGGCCTTTAACGGAAACCGATTCAATAACATCGGGATAGATGGTTCCCTGGCCAAGCCATTTAACATCCTGTACCTCGTGCGCGGCATCATCAAAAACCTCAATGAAAACACGACCGATGGCTTTACGTTTTTTCTCCGGATCGGTTAAGCCAGCCAGTGCGTCATAAAAACGTTGTTTGGCATCAATCCCTTTTATATTTAAACCCATGTGCTGGTACGAATCAAGTACACTCTGGTACTCGTCCTTACGCAACAGGCCGTTATCAACAAATATGCAATGCAGGTTTTTGCCAATGGCATGGTGCAGCAATACTGCCGCAACCGATGAATCAACCCCGCCTGAAAGACCGAGTACAACTTTATCATTGCCCAACTTTTCTTTAAGGGAAGCTATGGTAGTTTCTACAAACGAATCAGGTGTCCAGTCTTGTTTGCAACCGCAGATATCTACCAAAAAGTTAAACAGCAATTGCTTTCCATCGGTACTATGGGTAACTTCCGGGTGAAACTGGATGCCGTATGTTTGAGTTCCGGTAACCTGGTATGCAGCAACTTTTACGGTATCGGTACTGGCAATAACCTCAAAGTTTTGGCCTATGGTCGCAATGGTATCCGCATGCGACATCCAAACCTGTGAATCAGGCTGGATCATCCTGAACAGGGGATTGGCTGCATTAATGTATTGCAGATTAGCACGACCATATTCGCGGGTGCTTGAGGGTAATACCTCGCCGCCATGAAAATGGGCCATATATTGCGCTCCATAGCAAACACCTAAAATAGGAAGTGTGCCATGAAATTTTTCAAAATCAAAAGTTGGTGGATTTTCCTGTCTAACAGAATAAGGACTTCCTGAAAGGATTATACCTTTTACGCTGCTGTCAACTTCGGGAAAATGATTGAATGGATGGATCTCGCAGTAAATATTGAGCTCCCTGACACGGCGCGCAATGAGTTGGGTGAACTGCGAGCGAAAGTCAAGACTGAGGATTTTTTCTTGCATGGGCAAAGATAGGATTTAGATGGGAGATTTGAGATAGGAGATTTGAGAAATTTCGGATTTTCGATTTCGGATTTTTTGAAAACAAAAGAGCTGGAGAGAGGCAAACTTGCGAAGTTTTCAAAACTTCGCAAGTTTAAATGTGTTGAATTAATGCGCATTTATTAAATTTACAGAGTTGTAAGTATCCACAATGACCTTTTACCACCAACAAGTCCAGTATCTCAAAAAAAGTCTTTATCCTAAAGATTACCAGC
>JAQBOS010000360.1 GCA_028287925.1 Mucilaginibacter sp.
TCCTTTAAGGGGCATGCCTTTTAAATTCCTCGTAAAAACAGATACAATTTGGTATATTTGAGCGCTAAATAATTCATTATGGAAACTATTATAAAAGTTAATCCTTCTGAACTTAATGAAAATCTGCTTAATAAAATCAGGAATTTTATTGGCAGCAAGAATAACATTGATGTTACCATTTCTTTAAAAGAGTTTGATGCCGAATATGCTGACGCCCTTGACCATTCAATTGAGGAAGCCGAAAGTAAAAATCTTATTTCTTTTACAATGGATGATTTTATGGCCTATTCTCCTTCCAAAAAATAACCTTTGAAGAATCTATCTTTTACCCTTACTGCCTTTGAATATAATGACTGGTTTGAGAGCAACATGCAGATCATTCAACGCATTAAAGTCTTGATCAGAGATATTGATCGGGATCCCTTTAAAGGAATAGGAAAGCCTGAACCATTAAGAGGCAACTGGAGTGGTTACTGGAATCGTAGAATTGATCAGGAACACCGCCTTATTTATAAAGTAACTTCTGAACAAATTTTAATTGCCAAATGCAAAGGGCATTACTAACATAAATTTATAAAAAGGGCCTTGAAGAACATTTGAGGCCTTTTTTGTTTTATTTATACATATACACACAACTGCAACATGAATACAAAAGATAAAGCCAAATTTCCGCAGGTAGTAATTGTTGGAGGTGGTTTTGGCGGCCTGCAGGTTGCCACTCACCTTAAAGATAAGCCAGTGGATATATTGATGCTCGACAAGCATAATTATCACACCTTTCAACCTTTGTTGTACCAGGTGGCTACAGGCAGCCTGGAAGCCGGGTCCATAGCCTTTTCGCTGCGTAAAAATTTTGCGGGGCAAAAAAATTTCCGGTTTAATATTGCAGAAGTTTCAAAAGTAAATACTGAAAAAAACACTATTGATACTTCAATCGGCGAAATTGCCTATGATTACCTGGTGATTGCAACCGGCTCAACAACCAATTTTTTTGGCAATAAAGATATTGAGTGGTTTGCCATGCCCATGAAATCAATACCCGAAGCATTGAACCTTCGCTACCTTATTTTGCAGAATTTAGAAGAAGCAACGTTAAAAACTACAAAGGAGGAAAAAGATCCGCTTTTATCATTTGTGCTGGTTGGTGCAGGTCCTACAGGCGTTGAGCTGGCAGGTGCGCTTGCCGAAATTCGTAACCATATTCTTACCAAAGATTATCCTGAGCTAAAAAAGGAGGATATGAAGGTTTACCTGGTTGATTTTTTGCCCAAAGTGCTCGGCCCCTTCTCAGATGAAGCATCAAAAGGTGCTTATGAGTTTTTAACTGAGATGGGTGTTGAAGTCCTGCTGAATGTAAAAGTTGACAGCTACGATGGCAACGAAATAAAGTTTGAAGGCGGAAAAACAATTCGAACCAAAAATGTGATCTGGTCTGCCGGGGTTATGGGCGAAGTTCCCGAAGGCTTAAATAAAGATCTTATAGTTAGAGGTAACAGGATAAAGGTTGATAATAATTGCCGGGTTGAAGGCAGTGAGAATATTTTTGCCATAGGCGATGTAGCCGCAATGATAACGGATGAAACCCCAAAAGGCCATCCCGGAGTAGCCCAGGTTGCTATACAGATGGGGAAATATGTTGCACAAACCATTATTCAAACCCTTAACGGCGAGCCAACAAAGCCTTTTAAATATTTTGATAAAGGCTCATTGGCTACCATTGGGCGTAATAAGGCAGTGGCTGATCTGGGTAAAGTAAAATTCCAGGGATTTTTTGCCTGGCTGGTTTGGATGTTTGTACATTTGATCTCGCTTTTAGGTTTCAGAAATAAAGTGATCGTATTTATAAACTGGATTAGCAGCTATATTAGCTTTAATGGCGGCAGCAGGCTGATCATCCGCCAGTTTAAAAGAGAAACCTTAGCTGATAAAACCAAACAAGTATCAAAACCAGATTAACTTTGACAAATTCGCCCATAAAAATAACCGAATGCCCCCGTGATGCCATGCAGGGCCTTCATCAATTTATCCCCACTAAAGATAAAATAGCTTATATTAATCTGTTGCTGCAGGTTGGTTTTGATACCATTGACTTTGGAAGCTTTGTATCGCCAAAAGCTATCCCTCAAATGCGGGATACTACAGAGGTTTTAAGCAAGCTTGATTTAAGCAATACCAAATCAAAGCTGCTTGCTATTATTGCCAATTACCGTGGTGCCGAAGATGCAGCAAAGCACCCTGAGATAACCTATCTTGGTTTTCCATTTTCTATTTCAGAAACGTTTCAGCAGCGGAATACAAATTCAGGCATTAATGAATCTTTTGATACTGTGAAAAGGATGAATGACTTGTGTGGAAAGAGTAATAAGCAATTATTGGTCTATCTATCTATGGGTTTTGGAAACCCTTATGGAGATGAATGGAATACAGAAATAGTACAGCATTGGGCCGAAGAACTTATTGATGAAGGGATTAATTTAATTGCATTAGCAGATACTATCGGTGTTGCCACCCCAGAACAGATCAGTAACATTTATCCTTTGTTATGCAGCCAGTCACCCGGGACATCATTTGGAATCCACCTCCATTCTACCCCTGATACCTGGCAGGAAAAAATTGAAGCAGCCTACAAAAGCGGATGCAGAAGCTTTGACACTACCGTTAAAGGATATGGCGGCTGCCCAATGGCCAAAGACGAGCTTACAGGCAATATTGCAACAGAAAACCTGGTTGGATACCTGCAATCGCAAAATGAGCGTGTGGGGCTTGATATGGATAAATTTAGAGAGGCGATGGAATATTCAAATAGGATATTTCTATAATTTATCTATTTATCTATCTTCACTATATGGAAACTAATAGTCCAAAAGAGAAGTTAGAGGATGTCGATTATTTGCTTGATATTGCGCTCAAATCAGTATTGAATTTGCAGAAAAATGAGTTAACTCATCTTGATGATGAATTTAAAGATTATACGTTGCTATATCCTATTGAATAAGAGTTTCAAGCATACATTAACTTTCCTTTTGGCAAAGGAATATCCCGGCCTAAATCTTTCGCGGTTTGAATCCATTGTTCAATAACAGTTTCAACATTAATTAAGGCTTCATTATAGTTTGCGCCGTCTGCCATACAACCAGCAAGTTCCGGAACCTCCGCAATTACCGCTTCATCTTCCTTACTCCAGTACAGGATTATTTCAAATTTGTGCTTCATTCTATTCTTAAAATTCGAAATCGAACATCCGAAATCCGAAATCAACTCCTCACCATTTTATAATGCCTTATCCCGGCTTCTTCAAACTCCGGCCCGGTTTTTTCAAAACCAAACTTTTCATATAAGCTTACCGCCTGAATCTGGGCGTGCATATAAACATACGCAGCATCAGCAGGTAAATCGTTTAAAACTGTTTTAACTAATTCCTGCCCCACTCCCATTCCTCTGAATTTTTGCAATACGGCAAAGCGTTCCAGCTTATAGCCCTTATCAGTTTTGCGCCAGCGGGATGCCCCGGCCGGATCCCCATTTACGGTAGCTAAAAAATGAGTTGATTCATCTTCAAACTCCCATTCCAGTTCGGGCGGGCAATTTTGTTCGTCTACAAATACTTCACGGCGGATGGCAAATACTTTTTCAAGATCAGCGGGGTCAGTTACTTTGTTTGCTTTTACGGTTACGGGCATTTTTATATGAGTTTCGTTGCATTAAGCTATTTAGCTTATTTATATTATTTTCTTCAGCTGCATCAATTGAATGTGTGCAGGTCAAATCTCCTTCTTTTTCGGCTAATTTAGCTAATTGCACATAAAATTTATGCAAATGATCCAATTCAAGTTCGGTTAGGTCTTCAATATTTACCATGCGATTACTGGTACCCTGGTGCGAAGCTATCAATTCATTCAATTTCAGGTGTATAGCCTTCGAATCTTTATTCTGCGATTTTTGGATCAAAAAAACCATTAAAAAAGTAACTATCGTAGTACCTGTGTTAATAATGAGCTGCCAGGTATCCGAATATTTAAATATAGGGCCGGTCACAATCCATATCAATATGACACTTGCAGCTATAATAAAAGCCGCAGAACTGCCTGTTGCTATAGTAGCCCAATTGGCAAAACGCTCAAATAAGTTCTTTTTCTTAGTCATGACCTCTGTTTAGGTACAGAACCAAAAAAAAGCGCCAATGTTTAAAACATTGGCGCTTTTTTAGGCGGCTGATTGAGTTGATTAGGTTAGACTGGGTTGATTAAGTTGAACTTAATCAACCACTCACCAAATCAACCTAATCAACTTACAGCTTGCTATTAGCATCTATGCAATTTAAATCGCCAAATGCAACGGTTAGCCTTTTAACAAAGTTTTCTTCACCTTTACGTAACCATACGCGTGGATCATAATATTTTTTGTTTGGCGAATCCTCACCCTCGGGGTTACCTATCTGGCTTTGCAGATATCCTTCTTTTGATTTATAATAATCTTTTATGCCTTCCCAGTATGCCCATTGCATATCGGTATCAATATTCATTTTTATTGCGCCGTAAGAGATCGCTTCCCTTATCTCTTCCTGGGTTGAGCCTGAGCCGCCATGGAATACAAAATTGATAGGCTTTTCAACAGTAAGTCCGAAATGTTTTTTAACATACTCCTGAGAGTTATGTAAAATTACCGGCTGAAGCTTAACATTACCCGGTTTGTAAACACCGTGCACGTTACCAAATGCTGCTGCAACAGTAAAACGCGGACTAACCTTTGAAAGCTCCTCATATGAGTAAGCAACATCTTCAGGCTGCGTATATAAACGTGAGCTGTCAACATCAGAGTTGTCAACACCATCTTCTTCACCACCGGTAACACCTAATTCAATTTCAAGCGTCATACCCATTTTTGCCATACGGGCAAGGTATTTGGCAGAGATCTCTATATTTTCATGCAAAGGCTCTTCAGAAAGATCAAGCATATGCGATGAGAACAATGGTTTCCCCGTTTCAGCAAAAAACTTTTCACCATGATCTAACAAACCGTCAATCCATGGCAAAAATTTCATGGCAGCATGGTCCGTATGTAATATTACAGCTATACCATAATGCTCAGCCAATAAATGCACATGCTTCGCAGCAGAAACACCGCCAAGAATGCATGCCTGCAGTTTTGAGTTATCTAATGATTTACCTGCATAAAACTGCGCTCCGCCATTGGATAATTGGATAATTACCGGCGAATTAACGGCTTTTGCAGTTTCCATAACCGCGTTAATGGTATTGGTACCTATTACGTTTACCGCAGGCAAAGCAAACTGGTGCTTTTTTGCTGCTTCAAATAGCTCCTGCACCTGGTCTCCGTGCAAAACGCCCTTATAATTTTTTAATTCCATTTAACTTTTAATTGGGCCCCGAAGTTAAAAAAAATTATGGTCATAGCTAATAGTCGCCTTTATAAAGCGAACTTTTTAAATGTTTTTGAATAAACAATTGTTAATTATGTTTATCCTAAAAACCATCATTAAAATCATAGCTAAATTTAAATTTTCACAATAAAAAGATACGAGATTTGAGATATGAGATTTGAGACAGAGAATTAAAGGGTTGACAATTGAGCTATCCGGAACGAAATTCAACATCATTGCATGGGTATTTATTCAAAAAAAATCCTTTATAAATTCAATCTAAACTCATATCTCACATCTAACATCTCATATCTCAAAAAAAAATTCGTTTCTTTGCATTCAATTGAAAGAGTTAGATATAGATATGGCTTGGTTTAAACGTGAGATCAAAGGGATAATTACGACCACTGAGGAAAAGAAGGAAGCCCCCGATGGCATCTGGAACAAATGCCCTGAATGTAAGAAACCTCTTCACTATTCTGAACAGGTTGAAAATCAATATGTTTGTCATTACTGCGGCTATCACTTGCGCATAGGTTCAAAAGAATACTTCTCGATACTTTTTGATAATAACGAGTTTACAGAACTATTCCCTGACCTGATCTCAGGCGATCCGTTACATTTTGAGGACACCAAAAAATATACCGACAGGCTGAAAGAAACCATGAGCAAAACTGGTTTAAAGGATGCTATAAGAGCGGGAGCAGGCAGCATTGGCGGTCAGCCGCTGGTTATCGCCTGTATGGATTTTAACTTTATTGGCGGCTCGATGGGATCTGTTGTAGGCGAGAAAATTGCCCGCTCCATTGATTATTGTATTGCAAATAAAGTTCCTTTCCTGATGATCTCAAAATCAGGTGGTGCACGAATGATGGAAGCGGCATTTTCATTAATGCAGATGGCCAAAACTTCGGCTAAGCTTGCTTTGCTATCACAAGCTAAAATACCTTATATATCCTTATTAACCGATCCTACTACCGGTGGCGTTACCGCGTCATATGCTATGCTTGGCGATATTAATATTGCAGAACCCGGCTCATTAATAGGCTTTGCAGGACCACGCGTTATTAAAGAAACCATAAAAAAAGATCTGCCAAAAGGCTTCCAAACTGCAGAATTTGTGCAGGAACACGGATTTTTGGACTTTATAGTAGATCGCCGGGAAATGAAGGAAAGATTATCTTCATTTTTGAAGATGATGGTAAATTAAAAGCATTAAATATTCAGCTATAAAAAAGAGGTTGCCCAAAAAGCACCCTCTTTCCATTTAAAAGGCTCAGGTTGAATCTTATTTAAAAATCCCTGCATTCAGCGTGGTAGGCCCATCTACCCATCTGCTCATTTTATCCCAGTTGGGTCCTTCAACCCCGGTATTTTCCCTGCCCATATAATTTCTTAACCTGGGATCGCCTCCTTTATTAATTTCGGCGGCGCTAGCTTTTTCAGCGTTTGAAAAGGGCCTTGTAGCGTGATTTTTGTCGTCTTCCATCTTTTTAAAAAGATCTTTCTCAAAACTTTCCATAACCTATGATTTAATTTATAATTGGAGCTATTAAAATAAAAAAAGGCTATCAATACCGATAGCCTTTCCGTTTAAATACTGATCTATTATCAGAAAATTATTGTCTTATAAACTTTCGGTACCCGGCTCATGACCAACCATTCTTCCTGTCGTTCGTCCATGATTACTGGGTTTGAAATTAGTTTCAGGATTCCCAACTGAAGGGAATTCCTTTTGATTTGGAGGAGTAACGTCAGTTTGCTCGCTGTACGAGGCATCGTTACCTTCCTGCTGTTGCTCTTGCTCAATTTGGTGCGGATAACCTGATTTTTCTTGTTCAGACTCTCTCTTTTCAGGAATTTCGTTCGGGCGGCCCTGGCCGGGACGTTCCTGATTTTTTCCGGAATTTTGATTATTTGAATTCATGGCACTTTAATTTATATTAAATATACCACCAATTTCAAGGTTTTGTTTTATAAATTATAAAAAAATACCACTTCAAAGAAATTTAACTATATAAAAGCAAATAACTTAAGCGCTTACCAGGCAAAGCTCACGAACCTTTGCAACTGTAAAATCTACCTCTTCTTTAGTGCTGTACTTTGAAAAAGAAAATCTTACCGATGGTCTTGAGGAGCTTGCGCCAATAGCCGTTAATACATGCGAACCAATATCACTGCCCGAACTGCAAGCGCTGCCGCCTGATGCTGAGATGCCTGATATATCAAGATTAAATAGCAGCATATCTGCCATCTCCATTTCAGGGAACTGTACATTTAGCACGGTGTATAAACTCCTGACAGGATCTGTTTCCCCGTTAAAATTTATACCGGGAATGCTTTCACTAAGCTGATCCATCATATAGGTTTTTAAGCCCTGTACATGCTGTTGGTGCTGATCCATTTCGCTGTAGGCTATTTCCAATGCTTTGGCAAGGCCTACAATACCATAAATATTTTCAGTACCGCCACGCATGTTACGCTCCTGCGCACCGCCATATATTAAAGGCTTAATTTTTATGCGATGGTTTATATGTAAAAAGCCTACACCCTTTGGGCCATGCAATTTATGCCCTGCGCAAACCAGGAAGTGAGCTTTTAGCTTGCTCAGATCGTGCCGGTAATGACCCATTGTTTGTACAGTATCGCAATGATAAATAGCATTGTAGGCCTCGCAAATATCACCCACACGCTCCATATCTGATAAAGTGCCAATTTCATTATTGGCATGCATTAATGATACAAAGCTGCGTTCGTTATCTTTTAGCAAAGTTTCGAGGTGATCATAATCAACACTGCCTTTGCTGTCTACGTCAACAAAACTCAACTTTATAACACCTGCCTTTTCAAGTGCCTCCATGGTATGCAGAACCGCATGATGTTCTAACCGGCTGGTTATAGCATGCTTAATGTTATGATCGTTTATACCGCATCTAATGGCCATATTATCAGCCTCGGTACCACTTGAGGTAAAAAAGATCTCGGCTGGTGAAGTATGCAGCAGGTTAGCTATAGTTTTGCGCGATCTTTCGATCAGTGTTCGTGCCTCACGACCGTGTGAATGAATAGATGAAGGATTGCCGTAAGTGCTCTCCATAACAGTATACATTGTTTTAAGCACTTCAGGATCAAGCGGTGTAGTTGCAGCATTATCAAAATAAACACGCATTTGTAGTAGTTATTTATTGAATGAATTAGTGAATTAGCGATTTGTCGCATCGTTAATTCACCACAATTTTTTTGTTATTTTATTTTCTTCCGGTCTTTCGGACTTTACTGACTTTCGGACTCCTGCCCTAACTCAATTTTAAAATCTCTTTTATATCGGCAATTATCTTATTGGCTAAATTATTCGCCACTGTTTCTGAATTGCCTTCTGAATAAATACGAATAATAGGTTCGGTATTTGACTTACGCAAATGTACCCATTCTTTGTCAAATTCTATTTTCAGGCCATCAATTGTGCTGTATGGCTGTTTACTATATTTTTCTTCAACTTTTAGCAGCAGCGCATCAATATCCATTTCGGGTGTTAGGGTGATTTTATTTTTTGAGATAAAATAACCGGGATAAGTGCTTCTTAAATTAGATACCGATTTACCATATTTTGCCAGGTGAGTTAAAAACAAAGCTATACCTACTAAAGCGTCTCTGCCGTAATGCAGTTCAGGATAAATCACGCCGCCATTACCCTCACCACCTATTACAGCATTTACTTCCTTCATTTTTTTCACCACATTCACCTCTCCTACTGCCGCTGCATGGTATTCGCCACCGGCGCTTTCGGTAACATCGCGCAGCGCGCGGGTTGATGAAAGGTTTGATACTGTATTGCCTTTGGTATGCTTTAAAACATAATCAGCAACGGTAACCAGTGTATACTCCTCGCCAAAAACATTACCATCCTCGCAAACAAAGCAAAGACGGTCAACATCAGGATCAACAGCTATTCCCATGTCAGCTCTTTTGTTTACTACCTCCTTTGAAAGTGCAATAAGATTCTCTGGCAATGGCTCAGGGTTATGCGGGAAATTACCATCAGGCACGCAATATAGCTCATGAATAGTTTTTACACCCAAAGCTTTTAACAAAGCCGGAACAAAGATGCCACCGGTTGAGTTAACGCAATCAATAACAATTTTAAAATCAGCTTTGGCAATCGCAGCTACATCAACCAATGGCAGTGCAAGTATTTTATCTATGTGTTTTTGTAAATAATTATCGCTGTCATCAACCTTACCCAAATCATTTACATCGGCAAATTTAAAGTCACTATTTTCCGCAATTTCGAGTACTTCTTTGCCATCGGCATCGCTGATAAACTCGCCGTCGGCATTTAACAGTTTTAGTGCATTCCATTGCTTTGGGTTATGGCTAGCGGTCAATATAATACCACCGGCAGCTTTTTCATCAGGAACCGCTATTTCAACCGTAGGGGTAGTTGAAAGGCCAAGGTCTATCACGTCAATACCTAATCCCTGTAATGTGCCAATAACAAGGCTGTTCACCATATTGCCTGAGATGCGTGCATCCCTGCCAAGTACAATTTTTTTGATCCCGCTTTTATTAACGGCCCAGGTACCGTATGCAGCAGTAAATTTTACAATATCCAAAGGGGTTAAACCCTCGCCAACCGCACCACCTATGGTACCTCTTATTCCCGAAATTGATTTTATTAGTGTCAAAATGTAAATGTTTGTTGTGGCGCAAAAATAAGATATTTAACCGAAGCAATAATAAAAATCGTATTGTTTTAACCCCCGCCTAATTAGTTATATTTACCGCTTTGTTAATTAAGTTATTTGCAAAGCAATGCCTGATTACCTTTTACAGCTCGACCGGCATTTATTTTATTTCATTAATCATGACCTGGCTAACCCGTTCTTCGACTGGATAATGCCCTGGCTGCGGAATCCTAAATTCTGGATCCCGCTGTACCTGTTTATAATTGGTTTCTGTATTTATAAATTTAAAAAACAAGGTTTAATAATCATATTACTATTAGCGCTATCAGCAGGTTTTGCAGATTTCACCAGCGCAAGCATTGTTAAGCATTGGGTTAAAAGAGATCGCCCCTGCCGTGACGTAGTAGTTTCAAAAACAGATATTGTCCGCGTAGCATGCGGAACCGGTTATAGCTTTCCATCTACCCATGCCACTGATCATTTTGCTATGGCCTTTTTCCTGATCATGTTGTTTCATAAAAAATGGAGATGGATCTGGCTTTGGGGAATCCTGTGGGCAGGCACAATCAGCTTTGCACAGGTATATGTAGGCGTACACTTCCCAATTGATGTTTTTTGCGGAGCGCTTTATGGGATGTTGGTGGGGTGGATGTTTTCTATTCTTTTTAAGAAGATAAGTCCGGGTTTTTAATTTCGGAATTATTTTAATCCATATTCCCAAATCCGAAATCGAACATCCGAAATCCGAAATCAACCTACCCTCTCAGCTTGTCCAGCAAATCGCTTAACTGGCCTGCCTCTTCTTCGGTTAAATTATTTTGGAGCAGATCTTTAATTTTAAAATCTTCGTCCATCTTAGCCAATATTGCAAGGCCCTGATCACTGATCCTTATATCAACTGCGCGACGGTCCTTAGTATTTGTACAACGGGATACCATGCCTTTTTGAACAAGACGATCTACAATGCGTGAGGCGTCCGACATTTTATCAACCATCCTGTCCTTCAGTAAATTTACAGTAGCTGGTTTCGGATATTGACCTCTCAAAATTCTTAATATATTAAATTGCTGCAGCGTAATATTATTTTTTTCGAAAAGATGACGTGATTGGTTATTTACCCAGCTGTAGGTATATGAAATATTAATAACCGCTTTCTGATAGTTGTTTTCAAATTTGCTGCTTTGTATTTCTTCGTCTATCCGCATAAATATTAACTCCCTTAATACAAATATCCTTAATTATTTCTTAACATCCTTAGCCTGTTTGGCTTTTCCATAATCCCACGGGCAGTTTAGGCATTTATTTTTACAGCAATATCCGCGTTTTAAGTGGTATTCTTTTGTAAAAACCAAATTACCATCTGCATTAATGTAATAATCAATACCTTCTACAAGCATTTCAGTTCAAAATTTTTACAAAAATATCATCCCCAAAATACTTTTTCAAATGCATTCCGTTGCCGTGCAGTGTCCAGATCTGTTTGGGTTTTATATGTTCGATAGCCTGCAAAATATCATTCCAATCTACGTGGTCAGATATAAACAGTGTATCCTGCTGGTTTACCTGCAAATTTTTCCAGCCCGAAGCAAACAACCGTTTAACACCTGTAGCTCTTATATAACTGTCAAAAGTAAAAGGTGGTACAATGTAAACAAACTCCTCCTGGCTTTTCATCAGCTTGCGGCCATATAGCTGGCATTTACCCGGTGCAAATCCCATTTTTTCATAAATGGCATTAATAGGCATTATACGGTGATGCACCAATATTTTCTTTTGCGGAGCATGCTCATTTATCATATTTATCAACCTTTGGCTTTTTCCCAAACCGTATGCGCCAAGCAGGATGTTGATTTTTATGTCATTCAGTTTCTTTATTTCGGCAACCGGGTCAGGGTGTAAAACTGCAGGATCGGCAAAGGTGCTTTCGGTTATCAGCACATCGGCATTTACCCATTCAATAGGCTCGCAGGTTGCATCTGGCTGGAGTTTATAATCACCGGTATATAAATATTTAACCCCGTTGTATTCCATTAAAACCTGGGCAGAGCCCAGCATATGGCCCGCAGAAATAAACGTAACGTTCACTTTACCAACACTAAACATAGTATTATAAGCAACAATATCAAATACCTTGCCCGCATTTTTACCATATCGCAGCTTCATTAATGCATAGGTAGCCTCTGTACAATAAATATTTGTATTACCCGGTATGGCGTGGTCGGCATGGGCATGAGAGATTACTGCATTTGCAACAGGCTGTAAAGGATCAAGGTAAAAATCGCCGTATTTGCAATAAAGGCCGTTGAGGTTGAAACTTAGAAAATCTTCTATTATATTATTGGCCATTGTGTCATTAGTCATTGGTTAGCAGCGTTTTAAATTTGGTAAAATACATTGACTAATAAACTAAGCAGCATTAACAAGGCAAAAATGACTAATGACTAATGACTAATGACAAAAACTTTTGATGCAATTCCAAAACCTGGGGTATTACTAATTGCACATCATCATTTTTAATTATATAATCGGCTAATGCCGTTTTCTTTTCTTCTGAAAATTGTTTGGAGTTACGGTTCTCAACCTCGGTACGGCTTAAGCTATCCCTTTGCATTACTCGTTTTATCCTTGTTTCAACGGGAGCCTGAACCATTATTGAGTAATCACACATTTTGTACGAATCGCTTTCAAACAACAATGCTGCTTCTTTT
>JAQBOS010000385.1 GCA_028287925.1 Mucilaginibacter sp.
TGTTTATCCTTTAGCAGGATATTCGCGAAAGATAAAAACCATTGATCAATTAAAAGATGGCAGCACCATCATTATTCCTAATGATCCTACCAATAGCGGCCGGTCCCTGTTGCTTTTACAAAAGGCAGGCTTATTGAAGTTAAAAGATGGCGTAGGGTTATTACCTACGGTGAATGATATTGTAAGCAATCCAAAAAACCTGAAGATCCTGGAACTTGAAGCTCCCCAACTGCCGCGTTCGCTGGATGATCAAAACGTAACCATCGCTATTATCAATAATACTTTTGCCGGGCCCGCCGGCCTGGTTGCCAAACGCGACGGGATATTTGTTGAGGACGAAAAATCGCCATACGTAAATATCATTGTATCGAGGGAAGATAATAAAGCACAGGACAATGTTGCCAGGTTTGTAAAAGCCTATCAATCGCCCGAAGTGGCGCAGGCTGCTGAAGTTGCTTTCAAAGGCGGTGCAATAAAAGGCTGGTAAGTTTTACCTTGAAAATCAGTTGTGAGGAAAAATGTTTTCATGATTATTTGAGGAGATAAGTAAGTATTATAAAAATTGAGGTTGAATACAGGGTTTTGCCCGGTTCAATTTTGATCTTAAATAATTCAGCTCCCTGCACGTTTCTGTTCATCTTCAGAACCGGAATTTACTTTTGTCTTCGCGGTTTTCCCGGTGCCAAAGCGGTAAGCAAAGTTCAGGCTCACATAACGCGAATATAAATGCAGGTTGGTAACCTGGTAGAGCCCGTTATTGCGGTCGATCCCGTTACGGTCTTCGCTTTGCAGGATATTATTTGCGTTCAGCGTTAAAGAACCTTTTCCGCCAAATAAAGATCGTTTCAAACCCAGGTCAAGTACGGAATAAGCGCCGAATGTAGAATTGACGAACTGTCGTTTGCTATCATACTCCCAATCGCACTCGGCTGATAAGACAGAAGTGATCCGGAAACTATTATTAGTATTGAATTGTAACGATATAAGTCCTGCATTATCCAGGCTGTATCCGGCTGCCTGCCCGTTAAAAGCATTCCGGTAAGCGGCAAGTATATTATCGGTGGACCACCATGAAAGCAGCTTTTTCGCATAGGCAAGGTCAATCTCCCAGCTATGTGCCTTTTGGACATTGACCGGCCTGCGGGTAATCGTGGTTTTATTGGTATCAAGGAACGGAAATGTACGGATATAATTACTGGTAATATCGTAGTTAAGCGTGAGGGTCAGGGCCTGCTGAAAATTCCAGGCCAGTTCCCCATGCCAGGATACCTGTGGCTTCAGGTTAGGATTGCCCTGAAAAAATAAGGTAGCAGTCTGTGGTCGTCTGAAGGGAACCAGTTCATGATAATCCGGCCGGTCTGTTCGTCGCCCCAGACGCAGCGTCAACGAGTTTTGCTCATTAATTTTATCGTTCAGGAATAACGTTGGAAACAATTGCAGGTAATTCAGGTCAACGGCCTCGCCGGTCAGTAGTTCTTTGCCTTTGGTCACCGTTTGCTCTGCACGAAGTCCTGCTTCAGCGGATAGGTTCGACCAGCTTTTGTTGAGATTAACATAAGCCGCATTTATATTCTCTGAATTAACTGTATAATCGCTTTGAGCCGGGTCGATCACCTGTTGTTCGCCGGTAAGGTTATATGCGGTATTGTTGTTAGCTGCTTTTACATAGCTTGATTTGATGCCTGCTTCAAGGTTGCCCTTGTTTTTTAAGGGCTGCACATAGTCTGCTTTTGCCGCATAAATATCTAACTGCCGGTGCTGCACCAGCAGGTTATCTGTTTGGCTAATAAAATTACCGGTGGCGTCATCAAGGGTATTGTAGTTGGTTTGCAGGGGGAAGTTACGGTATTCAGAATGGTCGGCATTTACCGTAAATGACCTGCCCGTTGTATCAAGCTGATGCGCCAGTTGGATCCCCGCGGTATAATTGAAGGGATTGTCGTGCAAAACACTCGAATAAGCAATATGATTAACCTTGTTCCGGAGGCTATCCAGCAAATCCATACCCGAGACCAACCCAGTGCCTGAGCTGCCAAAACCTGCAGTGCCGGATAAGGTGAGCGTTGTATTTTTGGTTAAGTAAATGTCCAGCCCCAGTGTAGGTCGATAATTCCGGGTAGTACTGTTACTGCGGTTGACTGATGCCTGCTCCGTTAACAGGTTGTTATTGGCACCGGAAATGTCGCTGGTCACTTCACTGCCGCTGAATCTTTTATTGTAGGTATAGGTGTTGTTTACGAACAGATTAATATGCTCGTTTTTATAGTTGAAAGTAAAACCGCCATTGTATCTGCCGTAATGCCCCTGGCCCGCGCTGGCATTGACACTACCGTTTATTCCTTCTTTGGTGTTTTTCTTTTTAACGATATTAATGATACCCGCGGTTCCTGCGGCATCATATTTGGATGAGGGGTTGCTCATAAGCTCGATCCGCTGGACCCCTGACGCCTGCATCCCGCCAAGCAAGCCTGCCAGATCTTCTGCTGATAGATAGGTGGTTTTTCCGTCAATCAGCACATTTGCGCCTGGCTTGCCATTGAGCGTGATTTGCCCATCGGGGGTAACCTGTACGCCCGGGAGCTTGCGCAATACTTCCCAAACAGTTGAACCTTCAGTAGTGGGGTTCTGCCCGATATTGACAACGGTTTTATCTAATTGATGTTCCGTCAGGGGAATATCAGCTCTGATGGTAACATCTTTAAGCATATTGGCAGCATTTTTTAAAGTAATTATACCCAGGTCTATTGATAGGTGGCTCTGATCAACAGCAATATTTTTCTTCACTTTTTCAAAGCTTAGCATGCTAAGCTCAAGTATATAATTCCCCTCTACAACTGCGTTTAGTGAAAATGCGCCCTTCTCATTACTCAGAACAATACGGTAGATGCTGGAATCTTTTACGTTTTTTAAAATAACAGTAGCATATGGCAAAGCCTTTTTCTGATCATCAACCAAAGTGCCCTTAATAATACCCTGATTAGGACTTTGCGCCTGGAGCTGTACTTTGGCAAGCACCAGTAAGATGAGTAAAAGGATGAGTTTTGGTTTTCGCATTCCCAATATTCGTTAAAACACTATTGCAAAAAACGGACAACTGCCCGAGATGGATAGACAGTAGCCAGACAGGTGTTTTTGCATGATAAACCCAGTTTAAGCAAGAGATGCAGGTTGTTTAGGGGGCAATCCTGCCTGTTTGTCGACTGTTATTAATGAAAGGTACACAAAGTGTATTTTTGTATATGAACCTCACCGATAAGCTGATCAATTTTAATAAAGAACACCGGGTGATCAGCCACCTTTTATTCTGGATGATCTTGCTCTTGATCCAATTAAGCTCCAGCAGTTATTACAATGCTGCGGACCAGATCCCATTTAGCCATGATTTAATTGGCGATGGGACAAACCTGGTAGCCCAAATTCCGGCTGCTTATTTTTTAGCTTATTTTATAGTTCCCCAGTTTGTTTATAAGCAAAAATACCTGGCTGCTTTTATTTATTTTATGTTAGCTGCTTATGTTATTTGCGCGCTTTCAAGAGTAGAAGTCATTCATTTTGAAGAACCGTTTTTTGGAAGAAAACATAACCCGAAAGAAACATACACGGAAATATTTACAGACATACCCAAGTTAGCTTATGTGTACTTCTTCCGGATTTTTTCCGTGGCCTTTGTTTTCATGTTCTTAAAGTTGCTGAAAGACCAGCTGATCATACAAAAGCGAACACTATCTTTAGAAAAAGAAAAAGCCGAAACAGAACTTAAATTGCTAAAAAGCCAGCTAAACCCACATTTTTTATTCAACACCTTAAATAATATTTATTCGCTTTCCTTAAGCAATTCGCCGGTAACTTCAACGTCAATAGGGCGGCTGTCAGAGATCCTGGATTATATCCTTTACAAATGCAATAACTTATATGTGCCGCTTTCGGGTGAGATCGCTTTACTAAACAATTATATCGGGCTGGAAAAACTGAGGTATGATGAACGGTTAAAAGTTAACTTTACCTGTAATGTTGAACAGGATATTGAAATTGCGCCTTTGATCCTTTTATCCATTGTTGAAAATGCTTTTAAACATGGTGCCGGTAATGATATCGGCAGCCCGGTGATCAATATCGAACTAAATGCAAATAATACAAGTTTCAATTTCATAGTTTCAAATTCTTTTTATCCTAAGGCGGAAAATCCGGGGAGCATTGTCTTGCAGAATTTGAAACAGCAGTTGGAGTTGATCTACCCTCAAAAACATAAATTAGAGATCACTCAAACTGATACATTGTTTACCGTAACCCTTGCCATTTATTTATCATGAAGATAAAATGTGTAATAGTGGATGATGAGCCCCTGGCAATACAGCTTTTGCAAAAGCATATTGCCCAGCTGGATTTTTTTGAGGTAACTGCTATCTGTAATAATGCGATAAAAGCGCTCGAAATTTTAAACAGGCAACCGGTCGACCTTTTATTTATGGATATAAAAATGCCCCGGTTATCGGGCATTGAACTGTTAAAAACCTTGCGCAAACCGCCAAAAACAATTTTAACCACCGCTTACCGCGAGTTTGCGCTTGATGGCTTCGACCTTGGAGTTATTGACTATTTACTAAAACCCATTACTTTCGACCGCTTTTTCAAATCTATTGAACGGTACCTGCACACCGCTAATTATACTACACCTGAGGTGCTGTCTTCTTCAGAAAGGCAATTTATCTACCTCAAATCAGGCTATAAATATTTTAAGGTTGATACACGTGATATTTTATATGCCGAAAGTTTAAAAGATTATGTGATTGTGCATACTAAAGAAAAGGTGATCACTTCAAAATATAAGATTAGCGACCTGGAGAAAGAGCTGGATGGCAAAGGCTTTATAAGGATTCATCGTTCTTACATCGTTAACCTGCAGCATATAACAGCTTTTACGGCCAATGATATAGAGATTGGGAAACTGGAGCTGCCTGTTGGCGATAGTTATAAAGCTTATGTATATAAAGCCATTCAAAAGGGCTGATGGTTAAAATATTGCAGTTTGAGGCTGTATTATGTAAATAAAAATAAGCCCTTAGTTAGTGTCTTTAAGTCGCCTTTGTTTAAGCTTTTGGAATTTATTTACAATTAGTTTAAGGCAGTCTTTTCTGTCTTTCTGAATGGCATTTTTTAAGGTGTCCTTATTATTGCCTTCAAACCCATTAGGGAATTTGGTCATCACTTTAAATGCAATACAATCAACATATTCTTTTTTTACATTTTCAGGTAATAGTTTAGTTTCTGCATAAGAGTAGATCTGAAGCTTTAGCTGTTGTATAGCTTCCGGCTGCCAAATATTTATATGGTTTTTAAATGATTGGGCACATTCTGTACCCATCTTCATAATAACAATTTTCACACTATCATTCATTTGCGATTCGATATTCGAAAACCCTTTTGGAAACAGCTCTTTTATTTTGGAGAGACAGCAATCAGCATATTCATTTTTTGCACTCTCATCGGTTGTAAAGCTTGCCGACTGCTGATAAAAAACATCACGCATCTGCGTTTCCAGCTGTGGGCTCCACTCTTGCCTGGCTTTTGTTTGCCGGCATTTATTACAGGTTATAGCAAGTGATATGATGCTGAGCAGGGCAAAAAAGAGCTGTCGGTATGTCCGGTGCATATTGGGGCAGGTTTAGATCTGTGCATAAAAGTAATACATCTATATTAAATAAATATTATTTTTGGCCCCCATATCCGTAAACCGCTCAATTAATTACCTGTAATGTCCTGTATCGCCGCAGGTTTTAAATAAAAAGTTTATTATTTTATAATCAATCACTTATTATTACAGTAAATTTAAAATGTTATTATTTAAGCCTTTATTATCCCCCCTGTTTTAAGCTGTTTAAATTTTATGATCAAGTTTAGATTTGTTTTACTGCTGTTACTTTTACCACTTGATCTGCTGGCCCAGGTATTTACACCAAACCCCGATTGGCGCTTTGAGAACTTTAATAGCCAAAACCACTTTATAAGCAGGGGAGTAGCTGACGTAGCTATGGATAAGCACGGGTACATATGGACCTGCAGCGATGGCGTACAAAGGTTTGACGGCTACAAAACAATTGATTTTAACAGCTTTGACCGGGCGAGCGGGCTTAAAGGTAATTACACAAGTATTCAAGCTGATAATGATGGCAGGATCTGGATCTGTTCCAACGGGATCTGTTATTATGATGATGCAAGCGGAAAGTTTGTTTATATTAAGTCAGATCCCAGGCATCCCATTACGGGTGTTAATTCCTATTGCCTGCAAAAAAATTACCTGTGGTTTATTTGCGATTATGGTTTAGCAAAATTAGACGTCGGAACTTTAAAAATCTCCTACACATCGCTTAACAATATCACTGATCCCCTGTGCTCATACTTAATTGACGACAATACTTTATTTATTTCGAGCCGCGAAAAAGTATATACCTATAATATTAAGAATGACACATTTTCTACAAATACTTTAATTTATAATAATTTGCTGATTAAGGTTTTTTCGGTAAATAAAAATGGTAATGAAATTCTTTTAGGAACAAATTATGGGTTGTTTTCATTTAACAATTTAAAAGATCTAACCCCGGTATGTAATGAAATAAGAGACGTTTTAATAAACGATATGATCTTTCTTCCGGCTGACAAGGAAAAGAAATACCTTTTTTTGGCCACAGAAGGGAAAGGAATATTAGTATATAACACGATCTTAAAAAAAACAGAGCTTACTTACGTTCATGACGATAATAACCCATATAGCGTCCCCAGCAATATAATTACAAGATTTTACCCGGATAAAACGGGCAGGCTGTGGTTAAGCACAACTTTCGGCATCAGTATGCTTGATATGTTTAACCAGCAACTGAAAATGCGGTTTTTAAATAAAAGCAATACAGATGAGCTGGGCATAAATAAAATTGCCAGGGATAAATACGATAGCACAAAGGTTTGGATGGCATCGTATAATAAAGGGCTGATTTGCGTTGACTGGAAAACAAAGAAAATTGAAAAGATCCTGAATGCGAATCCCGGAACACAGAAGATTTATGACTTTGCACAGCTCTCGAAAAGGAAATGGCTCATAGCAACCCAGAAAGAAATAGTAGAGTGGGATCAGCAATTTGGCATTTTATCACGAAAAAAGTTACCCATTCCTGATTCCCTTGCGCTTGTATGTAATATCCGTGGAATAATTATGGCAAATGCAAACACCTGGTATATTACCACAAGTAATGGTTTGTTTAAATATGACCTGGTTGCCCATAAAATTAATATAGCTTCAGACAACAACATGGCTGACAAATCTGACAACCGGCTAAAATATATCCTGATAAGCGGTTTTTATGATAAGGGAATACTTTGGATTGCATCAAGGGACGGCTTATTTAGTTATAATACCCAAACACATAAAACCATTGTTTACAGAGGGGAAGGTGAAAAATCCAGTTATTTTTTCTTTGGCATTTGCAATGCCGTTAATGATCAGATTGTTTGTGCTGCCGGCAGCGGGATAGCTATTTTTAATAAGCAAACAAAAAGTTTTAAAGTGGTAAATACTATAGCCAATTTATTGAATCCCGCCTGCGAAAGTGTTGTAAGTATAAATAATATGGTTTGGATAGGATCGGAAGTTGGGATCTTAAATTATAACCTTAATACGTACAAGTCATCAAGAGCTGAGCATGAAACATCAATGATGCAAATTTTCCCCAGCTCGC
>JAQBOS010000389.1 GCA_028287925.1 Mucilaginibacter sp.
ACCCCAGGCAATCACGAAAGGGAAAGAATGAATCAACGGCAGATTGATGTTATTAAACAAGAAATTATTCCGAGAGAACAACTCGAAACAGTTGATTTAGGGATTGTCACACCATACCGTAATCAAACCAACGCATTGCAGGAGGCATTTAGCCGTACTGCTATTAAAGCGGACACCGTTGATAAATTTCAGGGCAGAGAAAATGAAGTTATTATTCTTTCTACTGTGGATGATAAGATTTCAGAATTTACGGACAATTTAAATCGCCTAAATGTTGCGGTATCGAGGGCAATAGACCAACTAATTTTAGTTGTGAACGGGAACAAACTTGAAAGGGATAGTAACATTTCCGATTTAATTCAATATATCGAGTACAATAACTTTTCAGTGGTTAATAGTGATTTATATTCAATATTCGATTATTTATATAAAGGATTTGAAGAAAAACGTGCGAAAATCATTTCAAAAACAAGAAAGGTATCTGAATTTGATAGTGAGAATCTAATGTACGCACTAATTAAAGAAGTACTGGGAAATGACAAATTTTCAAAATACGATGTGCTCTTGCATTTTCCATTACGGAATCTTATCAGAGATTTTTCAAAGCTAAACGAACGAGAAAGAACGTATGCAAGCCATCCTTTTACCCATTTAGATTTTTTAATTTACAACAAACTTGGGAAGAATACGGTTCTAGCAATAGAAGTAGATGGTTTTGCTTTTCATAAAAAAGGCACTATTCAATCAGAAAGAGATTTAACGAAGAATGAAGTGTTAGAAAAGTATGGAATACCTCTTATTCGTTTTGCAACGAACGGAAATGGCGAAAAGGAGAAATTAATTAAAAAATTAAATGAATTACAAAAAACACCCTGAACAGGTGGATAACCCTACAACAAATTGTTTGAAACCATCCTGCCCATCTATTCCAATTCCAACTTAAAATAACAAAGCCACTCTTTTGGAGTGGCTTTGTGATCCCGCTGGGATTCACACCTATATAGTTGATACTCTTGTATTTCAATACGTTAGAACGACTTGCCCTGAATAGAGTACCATAAATAGTACCATTTACCAGTTTGGAGCAATTTAAAGCCGTTTGAAGAACAATTAGTTAATGACCAAATATAAAAAAACAACTCTGAAAATCCAATGATTATTGCTGCTAATGTTAGTTGTGATCTCTAAATTTGGACAGCAATTTAAATGCAGTGAAAGACCGGGAACTCATCATTCATAATTACATCAGGGCGTACAACGAGTTTGACGCGGATGCGTTGGTGCGCGACCTGGCGCCGGATGTTTTTTATGAAAATGTAGCTGATGATGCCGTAGCGATGTCGATCAGGGGTACAAATAATATAAAGGAACAATTTGTCCTGGCCCAGGATATATTTATGAGCCGGGAGATTCATGTCAAAAACATTAAGCATACCGGGGATCATTCAGAAGTTGATTTACCTTATCAAAGCATTTTGGCTATTCCAATTAAAGGCCGTTTCCCAAAGGGCGCGGCAATGGAATCAGACGGAAACTTGCTTTTTAAATTTCTTGGGAACACCATTATCGAAATAGTCTTTATGCTGGATGATATTACTACGCTTAATAACATCATTTAGTAAAGTTGTCACCGATCAAGCGCCATAAGCTAAACCAAAGCTAAAAATCACCCTCCAACATCGCAAGCGGTCATTTAATCCAAATTTTCGATACCCGAATTAATGTATCCCGACATATTTCATGCCATTGGCGTCGGTCTGTTCAGCCACTATAAATTCCGACACGCCTGCGATATGCACGTCAGCCTCGCGGCATTTTTTTAACGCGGCATTTAACTCATTGATCGCTTGAATTTGTTCCGGGGTAAATTCTGTTGATGGCATCGCTTTTTTTTGAAAGGTAAAGTTAAAAAAAATCACCCTCCGACATTGCATATCGTCGGATATTATCCTCCCCCCGCCCAATCAAATTTGCAGCCAAAGCAATATGATTATGACGGCGACAACTGAACAACAACAATCTGCAAGAACGCCTATCCAGCGCGACCAACTGATCACATTAGGCGACCTCCTCGAATTTAAAACAAGTTTACTCCAGGAATTCAGCGCCCTGTTGGAACCCCTGTTACGACAAGGCAGCAAAGACCAAGCGAAACGATGGCTCAAGGCCGACGAGATACGCGCCATGCTGCGCATCTCCGCGGGTAAACTGCAATACCTGCGGGACACCGGAGTTATTCCGTATACCAAACTCGGGGGCATTACTTATTATGACTATAACGAGATCGTAGCAATCATGGAATCGGGCAAACATGAAAATGGCTGAAGCAGGCAAGCGCAAAGCCAAGCGCATGGCAGCACCCAAACGAGCAGTCCTGCAAAGCAGCGGGGTTAAAGTAAAAGCCAGGCTAAAAGGCTTAGGTTTTAACGTGCCACCGGAAGCCGCGTTTGTGGCCATCTGCTTCGACCAACAAGGACAGGCACCCGAAGCGGAACGCTTCTACCGGCATTACCAAAATGAATAATGGAAAACCATAACGGGGGCTAAAATCCGCAACTGGAAAGTGCTGGCAGCCGACTGGATTTTTGAACGGAGGCAGGAGCAGAAGCGACTGTTAAGGTGCTCAGGATTTAATTAATGAAGAAAGAACCGAAGGCTCTATGAAAAGTTAATTCCTGCGCACAAAATGTGCGTTTTTAGCGTTTCAATGAGGTTTTTTGAACTGCCTCCAAAAGTGATAGCCTCGATGATAGCCTTTACAATGACCAGCCCGATTTTGATGAATTACTTAATCGAATAAAAGAAAACACTGATAAGCTGTAGACCATCCGCCAGGTTTCGGCTCCAATTTCTTTGGAGCCGCCGGTTATCAGGGCTATTTTGCCTTCCAGGTCCGGGTATATTTCTCTAACGATTTGTTTCTCTGCCAATTCAAAACCCCGAACAGTAAAGCTACGATTACAAAAAGTCCCCCCACCCAAGGTGTCCCTTTAATGGTTAATGTACTGTCCACTACAAGGCCGCCTATATATGCACCTGCTGCAGCACCAATGTTAAATGCGGAAACATTTAAGGATGATGCAATGCCCGCACTTCCCGGGAATTTACGTTCTGAAAGCTGAACCACCAAAAGCTGCAATGCAGGCACATTGCTGAATGCAAAAAATCCCAATAGGAATAATGTAATGATCATGGCAAATTTTATTGTTAATACGAGCGATAAAATGAACAATACAATGGTGTGCGAAAAAAACAAGTAAACTAATATTTTTGATGGTTTATGATTGGAGATCCATCCGCCGGCAATATTGCCCAATGCTACACCAACACCGTAAACCAATAAGATAATATTGATCGTATTGACCGAAAACCCTGTTATTTTTTCCAGTAATGGCGTTAGAAATGTAAATACGATAAAAGTCCCAGTGTAAGCGAAAATATTGGATAAGAGCACAATTAAGACAGACGTGTTTTTAAAAACCTTTGGCAAATCTTTTAGCTTTAAACTTTCGGTCGGTTTTTCCTGTCCGGGTAACAAGTAGCTTAAAATAATTAAACTCAACATACCCCAAACAGCAATAAACAAAAATGTCATTCGCCAACCATAGTTGACGCCAATATATGTTCCCAATGGAACCCCGGTGGCGGTTGAAACCAAAAGCCCCGCAAATACCAATGAAATGGCAGATGCTTTTTTGTTGTCGGCCACTGTATTACTTGCAATAATGACCGCATTAGCAAAAAACACGCCGTGTGTCGTTCCTGTAATCACCCTGCTGAGTTGCAAAAGCATGACGCCATCAGCAAAAAACGCAATTAAATTACCGATTGTAAAAATAACCACTGTAAAAAGCAATAATTTTTTACGTTCAATTTTTCCTGTGAGTGCAGTGAATAAAGGCCCTCCAATAGCCACCCCCAAAGCAAACAACGTAACCAATAAACCTGTTGATGAAATTGAAATTGATAAGTCGTTAGCGATTGTAGGCAATAAACCCACAATTACAAATTCTGTTGTTCCGATGCCAAAAGCACAGAAAGTCAACGCCCAAATAGCGAAAGGGATTTTAGCTGATATTACTTGTTGTGTCATTGTTGATTTTTTTACAAAATTCTCACAATGAAAAATGATGGTAAAGGACAATTGTCACAAAATTGCCGTGAGAAATATCACGGCATTAAGAAGTCAGCCTGCTTAGGGTTTCTCTCGTAACACCGAGATAGGAGGCAATCAAACTTTTGGGGACACGTTGTAGTAAGCCGGGATATTGTTGCAATAGATATTCGTAGCGTTCTTTTGCGTTAAAACCGATGAGTGACAAGATCCGCTTCTGCGATGCTACATATCCCGTCGTTGTTTTCTTGCGGAAGAAATATTCCATTTTTTGTATTTCGTTGCAAAGTTTTTCCCTGTTTTCCAGCGAAATGTATAGCGTTTCACTGTCTTCCAAACAATCCACGTTAAGCGATGCTTTTGTTTGGTTATGATAAGCTTCCGGGTCTGAAACCCACCAGTTTTCTGTTGCAAAAAGGACAACGTGTGTTTTGCCTTTTTTGTCGGTATGTGAAGATTTTAAAAGTCCGCTCAATACAAAATAGTCGTTTTTAACATAATCGCCTTCCTGAATAACGTAATGGTTCTTCTTAAATTTTCGATAAGTAAAATACGACAAAATATACTCAAATTCTTCGTCTGTCAGCTTCGTAATTTCTTCTATATGTTGTCTTAATTTGTCACTCATTGTTTGAGGTGGGCAGAACAGGGCTGCACATAACGGCAGATATTGCTGTGGGTGGGATATTTTATAAATCCCAGCCCGGAACCGAAGCCCAATTGAAAAACTGAAGTCGAAGTTAACAACAAAAAGCCGGATTGAAAAATGTCGGCCAGAACTGCTGCTGATAGCGAACAAAAAGATGAGGCTTTGTTTATCAGTCGGCTGGCTTTTATTTCTTTTTACCTTTAACGTTTGTCGTTGATATTATGTTACTCTTTCGATAATTTTATGGCCAATATGAAAATGGAATGCTTAAGATTCAGTAACATGAACACTTTATTTTTTAATACACGATCAAATTGGAGATTACAGCCATTTGTATTTTTGATTTGCGCTATATTATTTATTCATAATCCGCCGGTAATCGCCCAGGGAAGACCGGCAATCGCGTTTACCATTAAGGAGAAAGATCTTATGCCGGAAGGCATAACATATGATTCCAACACAAACAGCTTTTTTATCGGCAGCCTTTATAAACATAAGATACTTCGTATCACCACTGCCGGAAAAATCAACGAATTTATCAGGCCGGACGCCTTTGGCTTAGGGCAGGTGGTGGGGATGAAGGTATTTGGCCCGGCGAACGAACTTTGGGTATGTAGTAATATTCCGGGCAAACAATCTTTTATACACGTTTTTGATGTTCTTTCAGGAAAACTGGTGAGAAAGTTTACAGTTAACGGCAAGAAGCACTTTTTTAATGACTTATATATCACAACGAAGGGTGATGTTTATATAACAGACTCGGCATCAGGAGGAATTTACAGGATATCAAGGGGGAAGGAATCTGCAGAAGTTTATATTCCGTCAGGCACTTTTGCTTACCCCAACGGTATCACGTCAACACAGGACGGAAAGAATATTATCGTTGCTACAGGCAGTGAAAAAGGCCTTGTATCTATTGATCTGGCAACAAAAAACCAAACACCGCTTAGTTGCAGGTACCTGATCTACGGCGTCGATGGCCTTTACCATTATAAAAACACACTCATTGGCATTCAGAACTCTACCTTTCCTGAATCGGTTCAACAATTTGTCCTTTCCGGCGATGGTAAAAAAATTACTTCTGTCAAGATGCTGGCAGGCCCTTCATCTTCATTCAATATTCCTACCACCGGTGTAATAGTCGGAAATAATTTTTATTTTATAGCCAATACCCAGCTGGATCAATTTACCGAAAATGACAACAAGGTTCACCAGCGCTCTACATTAAAAAATGTGTTGATCATGCGGGTTTTCGTTCCTGATCTATAACGGGATGATTGATTGAGAAATAAAAAAAGCATTTTATCCATTTTACTAAGTATTATACTAAGTGTTTGATAAGTGGATAGAATGAAATTGCTTCTAACTCTTTTTGCGAATCAGCAATAACCCGTGGATCATCGGTAGCGCTTTTTTTAGTTGTAATAAGTATGAAAACCGCAAAAGAGCAATGGCAAAGGGAATAGAATCCGGGCCTGTCAGCGGATAAGTAATCGCAATCTCCGGAACAAATTTGTGCCGCTGCGCGAGGTTCAATTTTAATAATTCCTCTGTCAACGGCTTGCCGAATAGGATATCCAGATCGCCGTTCCAATGAATATGCCCTAATTCGTTTTTTTGAATTATCGTTTAACAATTGGTAAGAAAACTAAATAGGCAGATACACATGATCAAGCCTCCCGGAATATCCACTATACTAACTAATTAAATACAGGAATTTATTATTTTCAGTTATTTTGAATATCCGCAATGATCTCGTCAAGGCTCTTACCTTTATGTTTTTGCCATAAGCCTGAAAACTTGATCTCGATATTTTTCAACAACTGTATGCATAATAGCCGGTCATCTTCGGTCATGTCCTGCGTGATCATCCCCGATAGTTTACCCATTTTCTTTTTACATACCTCGATGGCCTGTTCTCCGGCTGGCATAAGTTCAATCAGTTTCGACCGTTTATCTTCCGGTGAATCGTATTCTTTAATGAGCCCTCTTTTTAATAACCTGCTTAGCATATCTGCCCCGCTTGATGCCTCGAAAAGATTGGCAAAAATAATATCCGTTTTTCGCGGGTTCTTTTCTTTTTGAATGGTCAGCAATATCCCAAATTCTTCTACCTGGTTTAGGCCCGTACCTTCAAGTGCACTGACTGCGTAGATCATGTTCAGTTTATGGATCCGGCCAATTATTTTTAACAATAAACCAGCACTATTGGGCGGCACAACGCCGCCGGTGAGCGGGCCTTTTAACTGATGTTTCCGCGCAAGGTAATGCCGACAGAAATCATCGATTCCGCCGTTGGGGTGTTGTTCTTCATACTCACCCCATTCGTTAACTAATTGAATCGTCTTATTCATGATTTACTCTGGTTACGTCGCAAATATAAAAAGATTAATACATAGTTAATTATACCGAAAACGTTATATATTTACATTTTTAATACCGAATACGTGTAAATAAATTCTATGAAAAATAAGCTGGCCAGATTATTTGTTGTTTTATTAGCTTCAGCGTTCCTGATGCTCAGTTTTGATAGCTTTTGCCAGACCGGTAGGCTCAAAGCCAAAATACTGGAGCAAGCGACCAAGCAACCAGTGTCCGGCGCAACAGTAAGCTTAAAAGGTACGGCTTTCAACGCTACGACAGATACTTCGGGCACTGTTTCAATCAACGGCATCCCTGAAGGGAACTATCGTTTGACGATTACCATGATCGGTTTCCAACCGAAGGAAATAAATGACATACTGATCACTCCCGGCAAGGTTTATGACCTGGAAGCTGAGTTATTGCAAGCGGTATCTTCCTTAAAAGAAGTAAAGGTTCGCGCGGTCAGGGGAGAAAACAACCTGATGATGCCGGTATCCACTTATGTTTTTTCGAGAGAAGAGATTTTTCGGAACCCAGGTTCCCAGGGTGATATTTTCAGGGTCATTGGGATACTTCCGGGGGTAACCAGCAGCGGCGGTCAGTTCTCTGCGATCTCTGTCAGGGGACAAGGTGTTAAAGACAATGTTTATGTGGTGGATGATATTCCCATGCAGGAAGTTTCCCACCTGGAAGGCCAGGGAGGGTTTAACGATCCTAATGGCGGCAGGTTCAGCATCTTCGCGCCAAGAACCATTGATAACGCTGTATTTCAGGGTGGCGGCTTTTCAGCCCAATATGGAAGGAAAGGGTCAGCTTATCTTGGTTTGGGAATAAAAGAAGGAAACACGGAAACACCTTCATTCAGCGGTCAATTCGATCTTTTAGGGGGTACGCTCATTTATGACGGCCCCAGTTATGCTATAAAGAATACGAGTGTGTTTGCTACCGCGAGGTACCAGAATTTTTCCCTGTTAGAAAAAGTAGTGGGATTAAAAAACATCGGCCTTCCTTCCTATGGTGATTATATGATAAAAACAATCACACAACTGGGGCAAAAAAATAAACTGGAAGTTTTAGCCATGTATAATCCGGAGAATTACACCAAGAATGTGGCGGATGTGGCACAAAGCGATAAAGTTGAAGATGTAAGTATTGGTAACAGCAGCAATAATAAATTGCTTTTCGGGCTTAACCTGCGCACGCTGACCAGCAAAAACAGTTACTGGAAAAATATCCTTTATTACCGTACGCTAAATAACATAGGGACTTTTGGCACGACAACCCCGAAGGTTAACCCTGACGGCACTTTTGCAAGTAAACAAAACATCCCTAACGAACCCGATCTCACATCCATAAAAAATAATCAGCGTGAAATTGGCTACCGGTCAGTATTCACCGAACATTTTAAAAGCTTAACGCTGATTGCCGGAACCGATATTTCAAGGGTGGATGTGAACTATGCAAAAATCCTGAAACATACGGATACCCTGTATAGCTTTACCACACACGATCCCCGCCCTTCGCCTGCTCAGCACTACCTGGTCATTCAGCCTTCACAATTTAATTCAGTATTCAAAAACGCGGCGTACAACGCATCTGCCTATATTGACCTTTCTTTTCAACTGTTGAAGAACCTGACCCTGAACCCGGGCGGAAGGTTTGACTATACAGGTTTTTCCAGTGAATACACTATTGCTCCCAGAATTAGCGGCAGTCTTGCCTTGACTGGCCAAAGCAGCCTGAATTTTGCCACCGGGATTTATTACCAGGATCCGATGTTGACTAACGTTGCGGATCAACCCTCGGGTCATAAATTAAAAGCCGAAAGGACCATTCAGTACATCCTGGGCTACAAAAATTATTTCACCAATGACCTGAAACTGGTTATTGAAACTTGGTACAAACAACTGGATCACCTGGTGGTACAGGCTTTCAGCGGGCAAAGCCTGCTTAATAATAATGGCACCGGCTATGCCTATGGCGCTGATTTCAATTTAACCAAGCGACTGACTGAAAAATTTTACGGACAGGTCGGTTATTCTTATATGCAATCCCGGCGGGATGATCATGATGGGCAGGGCGTTTATAATTTCACTTATAGCCAGCCCCACATATTCAGTTTGCTGGGTAGCTATAAACCGGATAACCGCTGGGTATTTTCTGCGAAATTTCGTTATGCGACCGGGCGGCCAAAGGATACCTACACGGTATATGACAATGTTTTTAATGATCCGAACCTGATCCGGTATGCCGAGGAGCTTAAAGGTAAGAATGCGGCCCGACTCAATGATTTTATCAGCCTGGATGTGCGTTCCGATTATCGTATACAGCTAAAGAAAACGGCGTTTACTTTTTTTATTGATATCGTCGATGCTTTAAACCGGAATAATCAAAGCGACGAAGTATTTCAGCCGATCACAGGCCGGACTTATTATGATGGCCTTGGTATTTTTCCATCATTCGGTATAAGAATAGAATTATAGTTCAAAACCATCATCATATGAAAAAAGCAATCATAACAACCACTGCCTTGTTCTTATCAGGATTGACCGCCGGAACATTTTTTTATGGCACATTTTGTGTTTTACCTACCTTTTACAAGGTTCCTTACCACATCCAAATCAGTTTCAGGACTGTTTTAATGAGTTATAATAAGTTTACAGTAATGGCATTAGTAATAGCGGCGCTGATCAGTAGTTTAGTTTATTTTTGGCAAGTCAGAAATAACAAAGCTGCAAGAATATTGTCCGCTACTGCTATTTTTTTACTGATTATCATTTTGTTGATCACCCGGTTGGGGAGTGTCCCTATTAATATGGAAATGAAAAATTGGGATACTTTTAATCCTCCCGCAGTTTATAAAGTTAAAATGCAAACCTGGGATTTGTATAATGCCATTAGGACGATCGCTGCGCTGCTTAGCTTTCTATGCCTACTGGTTACTGATCTGTCGGGGAAAAAGGCAAAAGCTGATTAAAGCAAAATAGCATTTAGCAGATTAAGCTTGTAAGAGGAATTAATAACGGAAGCCATGCCCAACAGATATTACGACCACGCATCCTGTAGTGTACACGCTGGTCTGTTAGCGTGACATTTATCGGGGGAATCAGCCTGAAAGTGTTTTTATTTGACGAGCAGCCACGATCCCTTGACGATTGGTAAGACCTTCAGTTTTGGAAGTCTATACATTTGTGGCGTTCTTATCAGCAAAAGTCATCTAATCTATTTCGAAGCCAATTTCCCGGCGTAGCATCCAACTGAATGCTTAGGACATTCAAATTATCCTATAGCCTTTCGAAAAACTGCTTGAAGACGTTCTCTGCAAAATATTCCAAAGTAGTCGGCGTAGTATTTAGTGGGGTTCTTTGAACTCCGGACAAACCGTCATTAACATTTTCCCACATTTTAATCATCGCTTCTGCCACACTCTCCGAAGCACCGTATTGCAGCAGGGATTTTTTTTGATCTTCAAAAGAGATTTGCACGTAAGACAAATCCGGTTTTCCAATGGCTTTACCGATGACCGCAGCTATTTCCCGTTGCGTATAGTCTCTACTGCCTAAAAGAGCCAATGATGTTTTTCCCTTGAACTCAAGCCGGTCCAATTTATCTGCAGCAACTGCAGCAATATCCTGTATGGCAATTATACCTGTTGCAAGCTCCGGTTTCAAGATAGAACTGATCGCATTTTGGTATTTGATTGCGCCAATTTGATTAAACAGATTTTCCATAAAACCTGTCGGGCGCAAACTGATCACGTGAACATCTGTAGGCAATCCGTTTAGCCTTTTTTCCTGGTCTGCCAAACCTGCTACAAGGCTTCCGTTTGCTGAACGCTCAGTGCCCAGGGACGATATAAAAACAATATTTTTGATAGCAGCGTTTTTTAAAGCTTCCAATTGAGCCTCCCCCACACTTTTTTGAAAGGCTGCGACATCCGGCGCCTGCATGTTCGGGGGAATGAGCAGCAATACGGCTTCGGCCCCGTTAAATGCTTCGGTCAGGAAGTCTGCGTTGAGCATATCGCCTTTGGCTATAAGCGCACCCTTTTTTGCTAAGGCTTCAAGTTTGCTTTCTTCGCGCCCAATGGCTTTAACTTTTTTTCCTTTTGCTATTAATTCAGCGGCTGTTTTTGAACCGATCTTGCCGGTTGCTCCAGTAATGACGATCATTTTTTTATTGTTATTTATGCGATTAATTGAACAAAACTAAGGGCATTGCGGTATATATTTGTTATTGGTTACCTATTGTATACCGGTTACTTATTGTTTACCATGAAAAAAATAGAGGAATACAAGCATAGCCTGATGCATTTGCGCGATGCAATGGATGTCATCAATGGAAAGTGGAAACTGATCATTCTGCTGGTGTTACAACACAAGCCATTTAGGTTTAAAGAACTGGTAAGGGAAATAGAGATCAGTCCCAGGATGCTTTCAAAAGAACTGCAAGAGCTTGAGATCAATGGGTTAATAACAAGGAGCGTGCTGAACACCAAACCAGTCGGTGTATTATATGCCATCACGGAACACGGCAAAACACTTAATACGGTGACGGCAAGCATCAAAGAATGGGGAAAAAAACACCGGAATACGGTATTGTCTGCTACAGTTGAAAAAACTAATAACTAATTCAAATATTCTTAAAAAGGTTGGTATTTATTTCCTTTTTCCTATGTCCCGTCTAAGCCGGCTTAGCGAAGACTTGGTTACTCCAATATACGAAGCAATGTATTGAAGCGGTATTCTGTTGGCAAGGTTTGGAAATTTTTCGAGAAAATATTCATAACGGGTGATAGCGTCTTGTGGCATCATCAAACTCACCCTTGAAACTTTTTCCGCAAGCGCCTTTACCGTTATTTTACTGGTTATGCTGTCCCAAGCTATAATTGTCCGGGACAAGTTTTCCATCGCTTGCTTAGTGAGAATGAGCACTCGGCAGTCTGTGACTGCCTGTATATACTCCGTGGTTTGCAATCCGGTATGATAGCCGTTTATATCTGCTATAAAATTGAGTTCATCAACAAAATACCGGGTTATTTCATTCCCGCTATGGTCGTAATAACAAACTCTGAATATTCCGTTTGTAATGAACCCTATTTCTTTTGAGGTTTGGCCTGCTTTCAGGAAATAATCACCGGCATGATATGTTTGCTCACTGATGCTTGAATTGATTAAATCAATCTGCTGCCTATTCAGTGTTTCAAACTGCAGGAGATAGTTTATAAGGACCTCGTTATTCATTTTTGTTGTGCTTTATACAGATCTTCAATCTGTCTTTTCATTTCCGTTAAAGTGTCTTTCATCCAAAAGCGATGAGTTGATTTTATGTACCGTTTAATTAGCCATTTACAAATAAAGTTCTTTTGGTCAAATCCGTAAGTCCAAACAACTCTTGTTCTTCCATCAGGCAAGGGATAAGTACTAAAATGCCCTCTTGCTCTTTTTGCTACTTTCTTTAAGTCAAGCTCAACCTCCGTCAATTCATAGGCGAAACTTGAGGGCTTTTGGCATTCAATAATTGATTCGAGAAGGGTCTTGCCATTGTTAAAATGAACCCTCCGGCTGTGCCCTACTTGTGAAAAGTCTCCATTTACCGGAGTTGTTTTAACTATTTTGGGCAGATCTTTGTAATTGCCCACACTTTCGAGTTCTTCTAAGTTTAATTTAAATGATAAATCCCAATAAATTTCAATTGGAACATTGATCGTGTCTTCGACCGTGTGTTGAACCCATTTTTGGGGGATTTGCCCCACTGCTGTTGTTGTCGCCATTACTGTAATGAATAAAATTTTGATTAAAGATTTCATATCGTTCTGTTTTATTAAACGATACAAAGGTCAGCCGTCAAAATTTTACAGCTGTTGTCATTTGGCAAAAAAATGATTTGCCATAATCAATTATCATTTCAATAAGCAGCATTACATTTCTTTGTTTATTAGTGAATATATCTGCTGATCAAGCCCTTTTTTTCCAAATGCTTTCCGGAAGCAACATGGTAAAATTAAAAGCAAACAATCGCCCGAACGAGAATTTAATACATGGCTGTACGTTATCATATACCCAATGAGGTTAATAATTCTTCTTTGTAATTAGCGCCGATAGGTAATTCTATATCATCCAGTTCCATCATATTGCCTTTGATCGATTTTATCCTGGATAGATTAACCATATACGACCGGTGCACCCGTAAAAATTTGTCTTTTGGCAACATGTCTTCAAACAGTTTTAAATGCATACTGGCAAACAGTCTTTTATCATCCAAATAAACCGAGCTGTAGTCCTTTTCAGCCTGTATATAATTGATTTGGCTATAATTTACACGAACTAATTTGGTGTCCTGTTTAATAAAGATATAGTCAACCGGTGGAATGGGGCTCGGTTGTTGAACCTGGCCGCTTTTGTAAGCCATCCGTTCATTTGCTTTTTGTATGGCTTGGTAAAAACGATCATAAGTAACCGGCTTTAGCAGGTAATCGACCGAATTAAGTTCAAACCCTTCCACCGCATATTGGTGGTAGGCCGTGGTGAAGATCACTAAAGGCGGGTTGCGTAATGACCTTAAAAAATCGGTCCCGGTAATGACCGGCATCTGGATGTCCAAAAAAACCAGGTCGACTTTATGCTGGTGCAGACCTTCATAAGCCTCAGAAGCATTCATGCAGCTTTTTACCAGCTTTAAACCGGCTGTATTTTCAATATGGCTCATCATAATATCCCTGGCGATTGGCTCATCATCCACCACCATGCAGTTAATTTTATTCATAGTTCAATGGTAATGGTGGCCGTATAATCCTTATCAGTTAGTTTATAATGATATTCATGTTTTTCCGGGTAATATAAATTTAGCCGTTTTTTTAAATTTTGCAACCCAATACCGCCGGTTTGCTGCAACTGCCGGTTCTCGTCAATCGTATTGCTTACTTGCAAATGCAATTGTCCCGATCTGGTCGATAGTTGAATACCAATACAAGTGCCTGGGCTATCTGCACTGTATTTAAATGCATTTTCAATAAGCGGGACGAGCAGTAAAGTCGGTAACTCATAAGCATTATCGTCTAATTTTATATCAAATTCAACGTGGGTATGGTTTAGCCTGATCTGTTCCAGTTCAATATAATCCTTTAGTAATTGCACTTCTTTTTGCAGCGACATTTTATCATTGTTAGAGTTGTATAGTGTATACCGCATAAATTCGGCCAGCCGGGCCACCGTTCCGGCGGCTTTCGTATTTTCATTTTTAAGGATCAGGCCGTAAATATTATTGAGCGAATTGAACAGAAAATGCGGGTTAACCTGTGATTTCAGAAAATTAAACTCCAGTTCGACATTTTCTTTGGCCAGTTTGACGGCTGCTATTTGCTGCCTGAACGATTGTAATGCAACCTTGATCACTAACGGCACGCTGATGGAAAAGATCAGGCCGATCAGCATGCCCATGCTGGCCACTTTGGCAAACAGGCGGTTAAGCAGGTCGCGTTGCAGGAATTGATAATAATCATGATTGTTCGCTTTTAACTGCTGCATACAATGATCGCAGGTAATCATTAGTTCTTTTTCTGAGAGGGTATTAACAAAGCTGTACAGGATCAATAAAGTAACGATACCCAAAATACCTGGCACGTATCTGCCTTTTTTAAAGCCCGGCAGTATCACATATACTAAAGGGTAATAAACCAGGACAAGATTTAAGGTATTAATGAAAGATAGCTGCCAGATGGTATGATCATTAAAATTATTATAGGCATTAAACGAAATAATGGTCGTATACCAGCTCAACAGCAGCTCCGATAGCCAAAAAAGCAAGTGGGCACCAATGCGAAAGCCTTTACGGGTATGTAGCTTTTGACTCAGGGATTCAAAATTCATATACTAATTTCAGGTTAATGGATGATCTATGCTAAACTTTCCGACCAACATAGCCTACCAGCCGATAAATAGACCCATAGCGTCAACTAAAATTAAGGCTTTTTTAATAAATGCCTGGTTGTTATAAAAATACAGTTCGGCAGGTTTCTTTTGGCGTTTATCGATTTTCTTTCTTATCTATAGAATTTGAGTTTCTATTTGTGCTGTGTAATTAAATAATTGCCGCTATGAAACCAAATAACAAATCCAATCAATGGCCATCGACCCTGGGCAGGGTGTTGCTGTTTTGGCTGGGTAGTATTGTTGTTTTTGCTGCGTCATCAGCATTAACCAAGCAGCTGCCAACAGATTGGGCGCCGGTTTTAGCTATTATAATAGCTTTAATCGGGTCATTGCTGCTTACTATCCTGTTTGCCCGGTGGGAAGGGCTCCAGCTAAAAGATGCAGGTCTATTGCCCGGAAATAAAAGCATTTTTAGGGTATTGGCCGGCTTTACAATCGGATCGTTATTGGCTTTTTTGCAAGCAATGCTGGTGTTAGTTACCGGGCATATCACGCTGGCATGGTCGCCTCAGATCAGCTTTTCAACGCTTATCAGTAATCTGCTCTTATATGTATTGGTGGCTTGTCGTGAAGAAGTGGCCTTTCGCGGTTTCCCGCTACAAAGCCTTAATAAGATTGCCGGCCGGTGGAAGGCCCTGTTAATAACTACCGGCTTATTTATTATTGAACATAAAATGGGTGGCATGAGCTGGCCACAGGCCATTTTAGGGCCGGGTGCCGGTGCTATCCTTTTTGGTTTGGCGGCGCTAAAAACCAAAGGACTTGCCTTACCTGTCGGCCTGCATACAGCCTGGAACGTTGGACAATGGCTATTGGGTTTTAAAAACGGAACCGGCTGGTATAAAGCCGTTATTGAAAAAGGCTATGAAGCAAGAACGGAGCACGCAGGATGGATAAGCTATTTACTGGTAATGGGGCTGGCTATTTTATCTTTCTATTATTGGAAAAGGAATACAGAACAACGTTCCGGGGAAATTGCCTGATTTAAAACCAACAGTTTATGATCAATATTAAAAATTTAACTTACCGCTACAGCAAGCAAAAAGTGCTGTTTAACGGATTGGACCTGGAAATGCAGGCCGGTAAAATATATGGCTTGCTCGGAAAGAACGGCGCAGGCAAATCAACCTTAATGAAAACGATTACCGGGCTGCTTTTTCCGTTTGAAGGAACTTGTTATATAAACAGCCTGCAGCCGCATCAACGCCAAGTCGGTTTTCTGGAGCAACTGTTTTTTATACCGGAGGAATGTTACCTGCCGCCGCTGCGCATTGACCGTTTCTTAGCCATCTACGCACCGTTCTATCCATCATTCAGTTATGCGGACTTTAACGATTATTTAAAAGAATTTAATATCCCTCCCGATAGCAAGCTGCACCAATTATCCTTCGGACAAAAAAAGAAAGCATTTATCGCGTTTGGATTAGCGGCCAATACCCGGCTATTAGTCATGGACGAGCCGACCAATGGTTTGGATATCCCCTCAAAAGTCCAGTTCCGCAACATCATGAGCCGGGCCAGTAAGCCGGATCAAATTATCCTGCTTTCTACGCACCAGGTGCGCGACCTCGACGACCTGATCAGTTCGGTGATCATCATGGACGATAGCCGGATACTGTTGCATGAAGAAAAAGACCGGATCGCGGAGCAGCTAAGTTTTTATAACCAACAGCAAGCGGTCGTAAAGAACGAGATTTTATATGAAGAACAAACACCCAACGGACTGGTGGCGATGTGCCGGAATCTACGGCACACGGTAACCTATATCGATCTGGAAATATTGTTTAACGCAACACTGAGCAATCCGGCCCTGATCCGGTCTGTTTTTAATGACACCATCCTCCATTAATGATGAGCTTAACACATTTCACCCTATTATTCAAAAGGCAGTGGTTTGAAAACCGTAAGGCCTGGCTGGTAGGATCAGCAGCGATAGCGGCTATCCTGGCTTTTTTATTCCTATTGGCCTGGCATTGGCGAACCAGCTTTAACGGCGATACCTTGCATGGTATTTTCCTGTTGCTGTTATTTGGCGGCGGCGGCCTATTCATGTCGGCCATTTTAAAGGATTTGGGCAATAAGCAAAAAGGTATTTGGTTTTTGATCCTTCCGGCATCGGCGGCTACCAAACTGGCCATTGCGTTGGTGTATGGCATTATGGTATACCTGACTGCTTATTTCGCTTTGTTTTATGGCGTAAAGGCATTGGTGGTATGGTTTCTTGTCCCTTCGGGATTATCATGGGGGTATTTTGATCTGTTTAAAAATGGTTTCTATCAATTCTTGTTTACGTTTGTCAGCTTTCAATCTATCATTTTATTAGGGAGCATTTACTTTAACAAGAGCCAGTTTCTAAAAACGCTGCTGCTGATCATTACAGGGCTTTTTATTGCCTTTAACGGTAATTCCCTATTGCTGAAATTAATGACCGGCGAAAGTAACCTGGACTCCAGCATACCGCTGGACTATTTCCAGTTTGTTCATAACGGTGAAAATATTTATGTCTACCTTCCTGATGCCGCGGGTGTTGCCGTATCCGTTTTGTTGTGGGTGATCGTCCCCATTTGTTTATGGGTGATCACCTGGTTCCGGTTAAAAGAAAAAGAATTATAAGATGAAAACCAGCAATAAAATATTATTAACCCTGCTGTCGGTATTACTCGCAACTACCGTCTTTGTAGATTTTTTGTTAAAAAGAGCTTATTTAAAGATCAACCTGACCGACCCGTTTAAAAATTATGCGCCGGTTGCGATACGGCCTTTTAAATATCTGAATATAAAAGGCGGTAACGCCTATGCTATTGAAATCAAACAGGCAACTAAGCTTGATATGAAGGTAATGACATCCCGTAAAAGCTTTCTTACTACTGCGCAACACGGCGACACGCTGCTGATCAAATTTACGGTGATGAGCAGCATGGCCATGCGCGACCCGGAAGGTTTACCTCATGGCCTAATCATCAGTAGTCCCGAAATAGCGGAGATCATTGCCGAGGGCAGCAATAATATAATTACCGGCTGGAAAATGGATAGCTTAAAACTAACATTAACAAGTAATGCGTCAGCCAGCATCAATAATGCCGACCTCGGCAAGTTAAGCGTAAGGGGAAATCAAAACGCGGTTTTTAATTTTCATTCGGAAAATAAAGTACAATATTTAGACTTAAGGCTTACTGACAGCGCGTCTGCTTTTTTACAGGGAATCAGTTATTCGGTTTTTAACCCGCTGCTAACCGGCGACAGCCAACTTATTTTTAACGCACAATCAGCCGTAAAACTTAAAGCAAATGGTGGTAATAACTAATTGGAAAACAACGGCCGGGGATATTTTGATGATCTTTTTCGTCATGGTATTCCCGCATATCGGGCTTTTGCCGATGTTTCTTTACCCGTTTGCGGTGTTAGGTATTCTCTGGATCTACCTTAAACGGCAGCGCCAGAATTTTGACAGCGTAGGCTTTCGTTTCCGTGACCTGAGCCTGCGCTCCTTCGTATACGGCGGCATGGCCGGGCTGGTTTACGCGGCCGTTGCTTTTTGGCTGTTAGCTCCTTTGATCGCTTTATTGGGATTTGCCCCGGCTAACCTCCATGATTTTGCCTTTTTACGGCATCAAACTAAAAATTATCTGTATGTGCTCGCGCTGGCCTGTATACTGGTTATTCCGTATGAAGAAATCATTTTCAGAGGTTTTATTTTCAGTAAAATTGTGCAATGGTTTAAGTGGACATCACGACCCTATCTATATAGCGCCATTATTACCAGCATTTTATTTGCCCTTTATCACTACCAGGAGGGTGGCGGAGCCGTTTTACAGATCTTTATTTTCGCGTTGGTACAAATGGTTCTGTTTAAAGCGGCTAAACGTAATCTCTGGTACATGATCTTCTTTCATATCGTTTATGACATTTTTATGCTAACCGCTATCTGGCGGGGATATTTATAACCTTCAACAATTAAAGAATAAAAGAAAACGCTGATAAGCTGTAGACCCTTTTATCATAAAATAATTCCACAAGGTTCATAGATCAAAGGGACTAAAGAACAGGGACTATAACCTAATTTATATTGTGCTATCCTGGTTTAAGTATCTGATTATTAGTTATATATTGGTTTTAACTGAACTCGCCGGAGGCTCTATGAAAAATTTATTTCTTCGTCAAAAATGCGCGTTTTTAGTGTTTAAATGAGGTTTTTTGAACTGTCTCCAAAAGTGATAGCCTCGATGATAGCCTTTTAGATTAATTCAATTTCACCGGATTTTATAGAACGATTTGTAATGCTAATATACGATTTGTTCTAAACGATTATACTTTATCCTAATAAAGAAAAATTATATGATCCCTTCATAATATTGTGGAATGAACCTGTAGTTTTCTATATAATTTGTGATTTGATTGAGGTTAAGTTCAATGTCCATCTTATTGTGGAGGATTTTTTCAATGGCTGCCGTGGCGATTTTTTCATCCGACTCGGTTTTTTTAACCTTT
>JAQBOS010000424.1 GCA_028287925.1 Mucilaginibacter sp.
ATTGCCGGTGGATTAACGTGATCCCAGAAACCGCCATGCTCATCATAAGTAATAATGATCACTGCATCTTTTCCGTTAGGGCCGTTAAGCACATCGTTTACCAGCTCTAATGCGTGGTTTTCGCCAAGCGCTACGTCAGAGTAACCGGGATGCTCGTTGTAGGTACCAAAAGGCTTGATGAAAGACACCGCCGGTAAAGTGCCTGCTTTAGCTGATGCAATAAAGTCTATCTCGTCTTTCAGGTGGTCTTTTTTAGCCTGGGTTCCGTCAGCAAAATTTTTATAATATATAAATGGCTGGTGGTGGAACTGGAAAAGCGGATCAGGATGGCCTGCCAAAGCATCGTTCCATCCGCCTGAATACCATGCCCATGAAACACTCTTGTCGCTTAACCTGTCGCCAATGGTTGGGTTAGTTTGGTTAGGAATAAGGTTAGCCGGATATGCGCTGCTTGAAGGGTTGGTACTTGCAGCAGGGTGAGGCGTATTAACTGAATAGCTTGTGTTTACAACAAAGCCGTCAGGGGTTATAAAGCCATCGCCGGCAGAAGTTACATTGCCGTTCGCATCAGGTTGCGCAACTACGCCGGTTACCTTTGGTGCGTTAGGAAAAGTTGGACTGGCAACAGCAATTAACCACTGATGATTTAGGAACGAACCGCCGAAGGCACTATGGAAAAAGTTATCGCACAGCACGAATTTCTTTGCCATTGGTAGTAATGGTAAAAGATCTGTTTTATAATAACCCTGCGATAAGCCTGCAGAGTTGCCATTGTATAAAGCAAACTTGTCCATTTTACCACCGTCAATCTGCATCTGCTCCTGGTAGTAACGGTGCAAAACGTCCTGGGTTATTACGTTATTTGGCACATACTGGTCAATGTTGAAATAAGTATTTGGCAGATCAGTTGGGAATGCCGGAGGAGCCGGGATAGCTGGCAGGTGCACGTAAGGCACACCCTGGGCATCCACCTGTGTGGTATTTGCAGGCGTAGCGTTTGATAAACCGTTAGCACCCTCAAATGAGCCGTAAAGGTTATCAAAACTGTGGTTTTCCATGTATATCACCACTACGTGGTTCACACTGTTGATAGTAGCGCCGGCGCCTACTTTTTTATCCTTATGGCATCCTACAAAAGCGGTGCTTGTAAGTACCAGTCCTGTAAGAATGGCTAAAGGCCTTTTTCTTAAAAGTAAATGATTGCGTTTCATAAGGGGATAGTTTTTTACCTGTATAATATTTTATGTAAAAAACGTATATCAGCATAAACACAATATTATTAGGGGGTGATGGTTTTGTTAACCTTATGTTATCTAACGCTACATTAAATTAAACAAAAGGAAACAATTACGCTAGTATGATAATACAGCTTTTCTTTAAACAATAATTGTCTGTATATTTGTAAGGTAAACTTATTAGTTTAGCTTATTATAAAATGAATAACGATATTCAATTTGCTTCAGACCTCCGGAACGTAATGATCCGGTTGATAAAAAAGCTCCGGAAAGAGTCGCCAACCGGCGCACAGCTTTCGTTAACAGAGCGTTCAACCATGGCTTTGCTTTATCAAAAAAAAGAAATGCTGCCCAGCGAGCTTGCCGCTGCCGAGATGATCACCAATCAGTCCATGTCGCAGGTGCTTAACCATTTGTCTGAATTGGGCTACATCATCCGCGCGGCATCAACAACCGATAAAAGAAAAGTAAACATTTCTCTCTCCGGGCTTGGCGAAAGCACCCTGCTGCAATTCCGTCATGAACGCGATGAGTGGCTGGCAAATGCAATAGCAAAAGCCTGCACACCAGATGAACAGGAACTGTTAAGGCATATAATAGTGCCTTTAAATAAGGTGGTTGATTTGAAACTATAAGCTAAAATGTCATGCTGTCCGCCAACTGGTCGGATCAGCACCCCACATGCCAGGTGTGTGCCAGGCAGGTGGGAATGTCCCGTTGGGTGCCGAAATAAATTCGGCATGACGGAGGAAAAGAATAAAAGGAATAAAAAATTAATGACAACACAAACTATAAAATCATTCAGAACATTCAGGGCTTTTAAAAGCCGCAACTACCGTTTATATTTCACAGGGCAATCCATTTCACTCATAGGTACCTGGATGCAAAAAACCGCTGTTAGCTGGGTAATTTATTCACTAACGCATTCAACCTTTATGCTGGGCCTAACCTTGTTCGCCAGCTTATTCCCATCTTTTTTATTTTCATTGATCGGTGGCGTGGTGTCTGACAGGTATAACCGCTACCGCGTATTGTTAACCACACAGGTAGCCTCATTGATCCAGGCCGTGCTGCTGGCCGTTTTAATATTAATGAAGCACTATGCCGTTTGGGAGATCATCAGCCTGAGTGTTGTGCTTGGCGTCATCAACGCTTTCGACGTACCCGCCAGGCAATCGCTGGTATACGAAATGGTGGAGGATAAAAACGATCTGCCAAATGCCCTTGCGCTCAATTCATCCATGGTAAACCTTTCACGCATTGTTGGGCCGGCGATTGCCGGGATCGTGCTGGAAAGCCTTGGCGATGGGGTATGTTTTTTGCTGAACGCCCTGAGCTTTGTTGCGGTTATTGCATCGCTGCTGATGATGAAGCTGCCCAAATACCTAAAAAAGGAGCATAAGAAAAACGTATTTGGCGAGCTTAAAGAGGGGATGGCCTATATAAAACGTACCCCGTCAATTGCTTTTGTACTAATTATGCTGGCGCTTATCAGCTTAATGGTATTACCATTTAGCACCCTCATCCCTTATTATGCAAAAGATGTTTTTAACGGAACAGCATCAACCTTTGGCGTTATTGACAGCTTTATAGGGCTTGGCGCGTTTTCGGGGGCCATCTTCCTGGCATCGCAAAAAGCAGGGGCTAACTTAAAAAAGATCCTTTTTATCAACACCATAGTTTTTGGCATCGGGCTTATTCTGTTTTCGCACGAGCAGAGCTATCCCCTTGCGCTTGCTTTTGTCACCCTTGCTGGTTTTGGGATGATGTCGCAAATAACGGTAAGCAACACGCTGATCCAAACCACGGTAGACCCAGATAAGCCCGGCAGGGTGATCAGCTTATATGCTAAGGCTTTTTTCGGAATGAAGACATTAGGTGGCCAGCTGATCGGCATTATTTCAAAATGGATCGGCCCGGCAGATACGTTAATGTTTGAGGGTATTGCCGCATTGCTGATAGGCTTATTGCACTGGCGCTACCTTCACCGCGAAAAATTAAAACGAGAGCAAGATATGGTATTGAAAGCAGAAGAGCACCCGATGCAAACGGTGTGATCTTCTTCGGTCTCCTTCGCCAGCGCAGGAAAAGGGGGCTTCGCAACTATTCATAATAAAAAGCAAATACAACGAACTCATGCTTTTTATATTCATCATCACTAAGTTCGTCAACCAGTTTTACACAAGATTCAACAAAAAAATCAGGAATATGAGCATCGCTATCAGTCACTATGTCATCTAATAGTTCTAACTCTAATTCAGACGGATAAATTTGATAAAATGCTGTCAACAATATTTTGTGAGAATTTATGTCAAAATCAAGGTAGACCCTTCTAAGATTTTCCGTTATTTTAAATGTTAGAAATCTTAAAATAGTTAAATATAAGCCAAACTTCTTTTCTTCTATATTCATCTTATTTATTTGCCTCCGCTAGCACTTCCAAATGGCACAAGAATAGTTGTTATTATAAAAGGTGATAAGATAAGTAGAGCCGCTATCGCTATGCAAATCATTGCGCCTGTATCATCACTAATATGAATTTTGTTTGGTACCTCCCTGGTAATTCTTTGATACCTGTTCCTTGTAATGTAAATGTAATCATACAGTTTCATTACAGCTAATGCGCAGATTAAATAAACAAACCATGGAATATGGAATTGTAGTGATTTAATATTCAATAACTCAAAACATTGACTTATTGAATATAATAGCCCCATAGTCATTAGTCCTATTGCATAAGTAGCTCTTTGAATAGGGGAGCTCCAGCTAAGCTTATCCTTATTTTTGTCAAACCAATATGTTAGGTAATAAAACAGGAAGTCTAATACTATCATAATTAAACAAAGATATAACTAAACCTTCGCGCAGTGCACACACGACACGTGCGTGCTAGTAAATAGCTTTTTCCGTCAAAATATCTCCTGATTTACTTGTCCAGCACACACATTTTTCGTATTTTTAAAGATGTCCCATCAACAATCTGAAAGCCGCCCTGCGTTCAGCGAAGCCCTTAAATTCTGGTTCAAATTAGGTTGGATAAGCTTCGGCGGAACAGCCGGACACATTGCCCTGATGCATGATTTTTTGGTCGACAAAAAGAAGTGGATCAGTAACAGCCGCTTTTTTCATGCACTTAGTCTTTGCATGCTTTTACCGGGGCCCGAGGCACAGCAGCTGGCTATTTATATCGGCCAGCAATTGCATGGAAAAAAAGGCGGATTGGCGGCCGGCATCCTGTTCGTTCTCCCGTCTGCTTTCATCCTGCTCGGGTTAAGCATTGTCTATGTATCTTTTGGTAATCTGCCCTGGATCTACGCTATGTTTAATGGCCTTAAACCGGCCGTAATTGCACTTATAATTATCGCCCTCGTAAAGGTGAGTCAGAAATCATTACAAGGATTTTTGCACTATTTAACAGCGGCGGCAGCATTTGCCGGCATTTTCTTTTTTAATATCCCTTTGCTGTCCATTATTATTGCCACCATTATCGTGGCTTTGATTATCAGGTATTTTAAGCCACAATGGCTGCACGGCGATGCCAGATTAATTGAACAAGAGTCGGCTGATGAACAGACCTACTTTATCAATAAGTTTTCGGCAGCCCGTGAAAATGAGTTCGAATTTAAACAGGTAGTCAAACATTTACTCATATTCCTGCTCTTTTGGCTTTTGCCTTTTGTGCTCCTGTATTGTTTCTCCAATGATTTTTCTTTTTGGCAGCGGCTGATCCTCTTTTTTACTCAGACCGCGTTTTTTACCATCGGCGGTTCTTATACCGTTTTGCCTTATGTAGCTCAGTTTGCGGTTGGTAAGCTCAACTGGCTTACCAAAATGCAAATGGTTGATGGTTTCGCGCTGGCAGAAACTACACCGGGACCATTGATCATTGTAGTTGGCTTTGTGGGTTTTATGGCCGGCTATCATCGCTTTAACGCATCGATACTTATGGGTAGCCTAGCCTTGCTGATCACCGTTTTTTATACTTTTTTGCCCTGCTTTCTGTACATTTTTGCCGGAGGGCCGCTGATCGAAAAATCGCATGGCAGTAGCGCGATCAGCGGCATTTTAAAACTGGTTACGGCAGCCATTGTAGGTGTTATTCTTAACCTCACCATCTTTTTAGGTAAGGATGTAGTATTTCCGGGCGGAGTTGCCCCGGCTCATCTTAGCCTGATCTCATTGGGCTGGGTTTTTGTTTCTCTTCTGCTGTTAGTCAAACTGCGGCTCAATGTCGTTTACCTGATCGGGATAAGTGTGTTACTGGGATTGGTGCGTTACCTGGCTGGCATATAGCAAACAGATATCAATAGTTAGCCGACAATTGACGGAATAACAACCTTTTATAAAGGCTGTTATTCCGCGGGAACCAACTTATCCTAAAAAATGGGTTTCGATCGTTTCTTCCAATACAAGGCCATTCTTTTTATCTATATGATAAACTTTGGCCGCTGGTCGTGAGCTTACCGCCTGGAATAAGCGGTCATCTATAAAGTGTGTTGCCGCCCCATCATCCGCGGCATAACCCGGCATCATTAACCCTTCGCTGATCAGGTGATGTGTGGACGGCCGCCGCTCGCTCTCCCCGTCATAATGCGGACAAAAACTTGTTTTAATAAAACCTAAACCGGGCAGTACCCCCAATTTTCCCGGTATGGAATCGGTACAGCATTCTCTGAACCAGCAATTAGCCCCTGCGCTAAGCCCGGCAAGCACTATCCCGGCCTGGTACGCTTTATACAAAATGTCGTCCACGCCCCATTCACGCCACAAGGCAAGCATACTCTTCGTATTGCCACCGCCCACGTAGATTACATCCTGGTCCAATATAAAAGATTCCAGGTCTGCAGTAGGCGGCGCAAAAAGTGAAAGATAGGTAGGCCGCGCATTCAACCGCGTAAAAGCTTTGTAAAAATTAAAGACATACCGCACGGCATCATCCGTTGCATGAGGAAAAAAACAGACCGATGGATTGGTTTTGCGGGCTTGTTCAATAATATACTGATCTAATAATGGATTATTCGGTTCCATAGAAAATCCGCCGCCGCCCATAGCAATGATCTGTTTTTTAATAGCTGTCATAGATGTTTTTTAAAGGATAAAGATAAAAAAACTGAAGGAGATCAGTATTTTACTTTATACTATCTGGCATGCAATTAACCGGCCTTTTGATAATGTAAGATCACAACGCCCGACTTTAATTGCTTTGCAGCCACAAATTTTAACGGCTGCCGGACATCCAGGCTGATCTTATCGAAAAGGCGTACGCTGCCGCTGCCGGCTACCACTGGTTGAATACTGAAATAATATTCGTCCACCAGGTCCAGTTTAGTCAGCGCCGCAACCAGGCCGGGACTGCCGATGGTGAGCAGATCTTTGCTGTTGTCCTGTTTTTCCTGGCTGATCTGGTCCGGGTTAATGGCTTCGGTAATACTGGAATTGCTCCAGGTGGTTGATTCAAGTTTTGATGAATAGGCGATCTTGGGGATAGTGCCCAACGCTTTGGCCATTTTAACCTGCGATGCTGCCGATCCTTCTTTTTCCAATATACCGGGCCAGATCTGCTGAAAGAGTTCAAACGTATTTTTGCCAAACGCTACGCTATGCGCGTTGGCTAAGAGGCCGTGAACGAATTCATGAAATTCGGCATCGGCGATAACGTATTGACTGTCCACAAAGCCGTCGGGCGTGGTGTTGATTAAACTGATTACTTTTCCCATGCTATTTGCTGTGTTAATGTTGTAAAAGCAAACCTACTTGTTGTATCTGACCTGTATGGGGTGTACATTTAACAATTTAAGGGGTTGTTTGTGCAAATGGATCGCTGTAACTTGCGCTATGAAACAGGTGACATTTTTAATGGCAGACGGCGTGCTCAAACCCAGCTGCCTGTTCGGAGCGATCAAGGTTTTCCAGAAAGCAAACGAGTTTTATGTAAACAAGGGTCAGCGACCGTTCTATGAGATCCGGCTCGCCGGAGTAAACCTGCAGCAAAAATTGCTGAATACTTTGTTTTCTCTCCAGGGTTTGCAGGATCTTGTGCAGGTAAAAAAAACAGACCTGATCATTTTGCCAAGTTTTGATACCCGGGATGATTTCGCCATTAACAGTAGCCGGGAAGCTTTGGACTGGGTTACCGCACAATATA
>JAQBOS010000242.1 GCA_028287925.1 Mucilaginibacter sp.
TTTGTTGAAAGTTTGATGTTTCCTGTGCAATGGTTTTTAGGTGTGGCCATTTATGCTTAACCCTAACTAAAAAAGAAGGCACCACTGTGTTCATAGCCGAACTTGCATGTGTAACCCTTACTTCACCTGCTTCGCCGTTGTGCACTTGCGCGGTCCGCGTAATTGTTTTGCTCAAATCCTGTAAAATCCTATCCGCTTCTTTTTGAAAAAATACGCCGGCTTCGGTTAAAGTAATAGTTCGTTTGCTCCTGTCAAACAGCATGGCGCCCATTTCATTTTCAAGTAATTGGATTTGCCGGCTCAGTGCCGGTTGCACAATGTTGATTTGCCCGGCGGCTTTTCTGAAATTGAGTGTGTTACATAAAACCAGGAAATTTTTGATTTGCTGAATATCCATATTGATCAAAATAAGTTATCAATCAATCAAAATTAAGTATTTTATTTTATCAGGTAAACAACCTTGCTTTGTAACTAACCAATAAAACAAAATTATGAACGAAGCGAAACAGAAACTTGCCTTTGCCGAACAGAAGGCAAAAGAATTGTTTGATGCGGTGGAGGAACGGGGATTAATAGCGCCTGGCAAATCGGAAAGTGAGTTGACGGAGGAAATAGTCGAATTGGCCAAAAATGAGTTCGGGATAGAAAATTTCTGGCATAAAAAAATTGTACGGGCCGGTGTCAACACGCTTCAGTCATATAGCGGAAATCCGCCCGATGTGGTTATTCAAAAAGATGATATTGTGGTTTTAGACTTCGGCCCCATTTTTGAAGGCTGGGAAGCCGACCTGGGAAGAACCTATGTTATTGGTAACGACCCTTTAAAACTGCAGTTGAAAAAAGATATAGAAGCAGCCTGGCACGAAGCGAAAGCCTGGCATGCCGAACAAAATAGCCTTACCGGTGCGGCATATTTTAACTATTTGACCGGGCTTGCAAAAAAATATGGCTGGGAGTATGCCGGAGAAATAGGCGGCCATATAGTAGGGCATTTCCCCCACGAGCAACTCGGACATGGTGATTTGGGTTTGGATATCCACCCCGACAACCATAGTGAGATACTTCAAACAGACAAACAAGGCAACAACAGGCACTGGATCTTAGAGATCCACTTTGTGGACAGGATAAAAAAGATCGGTGGCTTTTTTGAGCAGCTGTTGAGTTAGGGAGGTAGATATTATTGCAGATTTTTTTTGAGAGATCTGAAACGGTTAGTGCGTATTTAAGTTTTAAACCTCAAATTTTTACTGGCTATTATTCAACAAGCTAAAAGTGTTTTTTGAAATTAATGTTGAGCCGTCAGGAATTTGAATTTTTTTTCTAAATTGCAAAACCGATTTAGCAATTCCATACACACCGTAGATGAAACACCTTTTTTTATTTCTGTTAGCTATCGCAAATTTGCTTTGCTTGCAATCCGGCTATTCGCAATCCAAATCTGCTCAAACCAACAACCGGCCATGGAATGCTAATTGGATAGCCGCACCCAATGATGTTGGCATTGAATATGGCGTCTATTATTTTCGCAAAAGCATTGACCTTGCTGCCAGTCCCGCATCCTTTGTTATCCATGTCTCTGCAGATAACCGCTACAAGTTATATGTTAATGGCACGCTGGTATCACTCGGTCCTGCACGCGGCGATACCTATTTCTGGAACTATGAAACGGTTGATCTGGCGCCTTACCTTTTTACAGGTAAAAACACCGTATCGGCGCTTGTTTTTAACGAAGCTCAGTTCCGTCCGGAAGCGCAGATTTCAGTACGCACTGCTTTTATTATACAGGGAAACTCCACCAATGAAGAAATACTGAATACCAACAATACCTGGAAATGTATCCGTGATGTAGGTCATCAGCCTGTTCCGGGGTATTTTTTTGCTGCCAGTAAAGGCGAAATGGTAGATCTGAACCAGGCCGTAAAAGGCGATTGGACAGCTATAAATTATGATGACAGCGCCTGGCCCTATGCGGCCAAAGTGATGGATGGAAAACTTAAAGGCATGGCATGGGGCATAGATTGGGCCTTAGTGCCATCGACACTGCCGGCCAGGGAAATGACCTACCAGCGCATCCTCAAATTGCGGAGTGCAACCGGCATGAACGTTCCGTCAACATTTCCCGGTGAGAAGACGCCTGTAACTATCCCTGCAAATACTACAGTTACTTTATTGCTCGATCAAACTTTTGAAACAAACGCCTATGTAACGCTCAATTTTAGCGGTGGTAAGGATGCAGGGATTTCATTAGGATACGCGGAAAGCCTTTTCGACAAAGGTAGCCGCGGCACGCGTAAAAGTAACCGGAATGAAGTAGAGGGTAAGGATTTTGTAGGACGGATAGACAGCCTGATTGCAGACGGCAGTAAGGGGCAGTCGTTTACAACGCTAAACTTTCGGACCTATCGTTACGTCAGGCTGATCGTACATACCAGTAATGAGCCGCTGATCATTGATGATCTTTATGGCACCTTCACAGGTTATCCTTTTAAACGGGCTGCGGAGTTTAACACAGATAATACCGAAATAACGCAAATATTGGATCTTGGCTGGCGTACAGCAAGGCTTAACGCGTGGGAAACTTATACTGACTGCCCTTATTACGAACAATTACAATATATTGGTGATACCCGGATCCAGGCTTTGATCTCTTATTATAATACCAGCGATGACCGGCTGGCGCGTAATGCCCTTACCCAGATGGACCATTCCCGGATAGCAGAAGGCGTTACCAGGAGCTGTTATCCTACCAAAGGGACACAGATCATCTCAACATTTTCGCTCTGGTATATTTGCATGCTGCATGATTACTGGATGTATCGCAACGATAGTGATTTTATCAAAGATAAATTAGTTGGCGAAAGAGCGGTGCTGGATTTTTTCAGCAAATACCAGCAGCTGGATGGCTCATTAAAAGATACACCGTACTGGGCGTTTGTTGACTGGGCCGGTAATTTGGCCGGGGATGTAAAAGGTGCAGACGGCAGCGCCGCTATATATGACCTGCAACTGCTTTGGGCGTACCAGTGGGCAGCAGAAATGGAAGCCAAAATTGGCCTGCATGACTATGCCAATATTTACAATCAAAAAGCGGCACAGTTAAAGGCAACTATCCAGCGCAAGTACTGGGACCCGGTTAAAAAATTGTATGCCGACACCAAAGAAAAAACCGGGTTTTCACAGCATGTCAATTCTTTGGCCATACTCACAGGCATGGTGCAAAATGCTGAATTGCCTGCATTTAGCAAAAGGCTGTTAACCGATACCACATTAACACAATGCACTATTTATTTTAAATATTACCTGCACCAGGCACTGGTAAAGGGTGGCCTGGGAAATGATTATATGACCTGGCTGGATGTATGGCGCAACAATATTAAAATGGGCATGACTACCTGGGGCGAAGTATCAGACTTGCAGGGCACGCGCTCAGATTGCCACGCCTGGGGCGCGAGTCCAAATATTGAATTTTTTAGGACGGTATTGGGCATTGACAGCTATGCGCCGGGTTTTGCCAAAATAAAAATAGAGCCGCATTTGGGTACTTTAACAAATGTAAGCGGCGAGATCCCCCATCCCGATGGAAAAGTTTCAGTTAGCTACAAATTACAAAACAGCAAGTGGCAAATAAACATCAGCCTCCCGGAAAAAACGTCTGGAATGCTGGTTTGGAAGGCTAAAGTTTACATGCTAAAACCGGGCGCGAATTCACTTTTGATCTAAGCCCAATAATCCATTTTTGAATTATTTGCTAAATAACTTTTTTTAATATTACTTTGCTAAATCAATTTAGCCAATCATGACCAAAATATTTATCTTTATTTTTTGCCTCTTATTTTTATTGAGTGCTACCCAGGCACAACAGCCTATAAAACCCTTTGTAAAAGGCGACAGGGTGGTTTTTGTGGGGAACAGCATTACCGATGGCGGGCATTATCATTCCTATATCTGGTTATATTATATGACACACTTTCCCGGCAGCAGGATAGATGTATTTAATGCCGGGATAGGAGGAGATGTTTCCAAACAGATCTATGAGCGGCTTGATGATGATGTGTTTTCGCATCACCCAACGGTCGTTACGTTAACATTTGGGATGAATGATACCGGCTATAAGTATATGACCGCCGCTGTTGCTGATTCGACCTATAAAGCCAAAATTGTGGAATCATTAAGGAGTTTCCGGCTGATAGAGGCGAGATACAAGCAGTACCCGCGGGTGAGGAAGATCATGATCGCTTCGCCGCCGTATGATGAGACATCAAAATTAAAGCTGGCCCCGTTTATTGGAAAAAACAATGCCCTGCTGCAGATTGCAGATGTGCAGCAGCAAACTGCGAAAGCAAATAACTGGGACTTTGTTGATTTTAACCGGTCACTAACTGCCATTAATGTAAGAGAGCAGCAAAAAGATTCGCTGTTTACTATGGAAAATGCGGACCGGGTACACCCCACCAACGATGCCATGATGGCCATGGCTTATGTTTTTTTAAAGGCCCAGGGGCTTTCCGGAAAAAAGGTCGCTGAAACAGTAATAAACACATCAACCCAAAAAATAGAGAACACTGATAATTGCGCAATTTCCGGCCTGGTTGCCACTAAAAATCACACGATCTTTAACTACCTGGCCAATTCCCTGCCATACCCTATTGATACCATTCCAGGCGGGTTTGGGAAGCCGGCGAGAGCACAAGCTGCAGGATTAAAACTAGTGCCTTTTACTGACGAGTTTAACCAGGAGATCCTGCGGATAAAGGGCCTGCAATCGTCAGGGCAATACCAGGTAAAAATTGATGACAAAATTATCGGCACATGGACGGCAGATGATTTAAAAAAAGGGATCAATCTTGCGGTAATAAATAACACCCCGCAATACCAGCAGGCCCTTGCCATTATGCAGCTCAATGAAGAACGCTGGGAAATAGAGCGCCACCTCCGTGAATATTACTGGATCCATTTCTCTATCCTAAAACCCCACGGTATGTTATTTAATGACGGTGAAGCAACCCTGGATTCGCTACAGAAATATGCTAAAAAGGATTTTTTTGTGTCGGTAACTATGCCTGCTTATCAAAAGGCCAGGTTTAAAAGTGTACGGGATGCCTGGAAAAAGGAAATCGCTTTATTAACCGATGAAATATATGCAACCAATAAACCGGTAACTCACCGGGTTGAAATAACATTAATAAACTAAGCCTTGCAAAAATTGAATATGACGAAAATTAGAATATTGTTAAGCGTGTTGCTGCTGATGGGCTTAGCCGGCAATTTATCTGCTCAAAAAGCTTATTTTATTGACGGCTATCATGGCGGGGTGTACGGCGGATACCCGGATCCATTCACCCGCTTTATGGTGGATATGCTCAATAAGCACCAGGATTGGAAGATCAATATAGAAATTGAACCTGAAACTTGGGATAAAGCTCAACAAATTGACCCTGCGGCATATAATGAGTTTAAAGCACTGGCAGCCAACCAATCGGCAAATGGACGAATAGAATTTATTAACCCCGCTTATGCGCAAAGCTATTTGTATAATATTTCGGGCGAGAGTATCATCAGGCAGTTCGGCTATGGTATTAAGAAGATCAGGGCACACTTTACCGGGGCAGTATTTACAACCTATTCCTCCGAAGAGCCTTGCTTTACAACTGCATTGCCGCAGATCCTTACTTCATTTGGGTTTAAATACGCATCGCTTAAAAATCCAAATACCTGCTTTGGCGGCTATGCTGCGGCACATGGCGGTGAGCTGGTGAATTGGATCGGTCCTGATGGCACCGGGATAACCACGGTTCCGCGCTATGGGATTGAAACGCTGTCAAATAAATCAACATGGCAAACTATTGGCTGGGAAAATTCGCCGGCCTTTGTTAACGCTGCCTATACTGCGGGGATAAAACACCCGGTAGGCATGACCATACAGGATGCGGGCTGGAAAGGCGGGCCGTTTATGGGCGTGGGCTTACGGTTCGGGATTCAAAATACATACACCACCTGGCGTAATTATTTTGAAAACGTTGTTGCCGGTGATGCCAAACCGGATTGGAAGCCTTCGCAGGAAGACATGCTGGTGAATTTAGTGTGGGGATCGCAGGTCACCCAGAAAATAGCGCAGGAAGTAAGATTAGCCGAAAACAAGATCATCAGCGCTGAAAAAATGGCTTCGCTGGCAAAAATATACAATAGTGCAATATACCCCGTTGATAGCCTTGATGCTGCATGGCGCACGCTTTTGCTGGCGCAACACCATGATTGCTGGATAGTGCCCTATAATGGCAAGCCAGGAAAAACATGGGCTGATGAAGTGCTTTTATGGACGAACAATACCATCGGCAAAAGTGATAGTATTATTTCAGCCTCGGCAAATACTTTTACGCAAAAAAATGGTGACGATACTTCTGTACGGATCTACAATACGCTTGGCATTAAACGGGAGGAAATAGTAACCGTTGAAATCCCGGCCCGATTGAAAGGAACCCCGCTTAAAATTGTTGACGCAGCCGGGATGGGAATCGCATCGCAAATATTATCAGGCGCCGGTACCGAAAAGATAATGTTTAAAGCCCGTGTGCCATCAATGGGTTATAATACTTACAGGCTCTTGCCCGGCAAACCCGCTGTTATAAAAGGAGCTTTGTTTATCCGCTTGCCATCCGGACTGTACAAAATAGAAACTGATCTATATAAAATATTGATCGATCCGGCGAAAGGCGGGATCATTAAAAGCTTGATTGCCAAAAAATTAAACAACCGGGAGTTTGTTGATAAAGCAAATGCGAGAGGATTTAATGAGCTGCGTGGTGATTTTTATAATGATGGAGGTTTTAAGTCGAGCCAGGATAAGCCCGCCCGGGTAGAAATTTTACAGCAGGGCCCGTTAATGATAAAGCTTGCTATAAAGGGTGATATAGCCGGGAATCCGTTTACCCAAACCCTTACGGTAGCCGAAGGGCAGGAGCGCATTGACCTTAGGGTAGATCTCGGTTGGAAAGGTAATCCCGGGATAGGGGAGCCAACGGTTGCTGGCACCTATAAATGGCAGAACCCAAAGAAGGCTTTTTATGATGACCGGTTTAAACTGCTGGCATTGTTCCCCTTAAACCTGGCTAACCAAAAAGTATATAAAGACGCGCCCTTTGATGTTACAGAAAGCAAACTTGATAACACGTTTTATAACAGTTGGGACAGCATAAAAAATAATGTGATTTTAAATTGGGTTGATGTTACTGACGGTGCGGGCAAATACGGAATAGCTATGCTTACCGATCACACCACCAGCTACGCTCATGGAAAAGATTTCCCGTTAGGGCTCGATCTCCAATATTCAGGCATGGGCTTATGGGGACGGGATTATAAAATAAGCGGCCCGACTTCAATAAACTACGCGCTGATCCCTCATGCAGGAAAATGGGATAAAAGTGGCGTTTGGACAAATGCTACAAAATGGGCTGAGCCTTTGATTGCCATAATTTCGGGGGCATCGCCTGGAAAAGATCTGCAAAGATCATTTATTGAGATTGATAAGCCGGGGATTGAAATTTCGTCAATGGTTTTTAATGGCGATAATCTTTTGGTTCGCGTGTTTAATGCGGAGGGTAACGATTCGCCGAAAACGGTCTCTTTTGATGCTAAGGTTGATAAGGCTGAACTTGTTGAATTAGATGGAAGAAAAAAGGCGGATGTAAAAATAATTGATGCGGGCGGCAGAAGCGCTATAAATTTAACAATCCCACGGTTCGGTTTTAGAACGGTAAAGCTTAGCGGGATTCACATTATAAATAAGCAATAATAGTATCAGAGCGCCAGGTTGGTATTTATTAAAAAATAAATGCATCAAAATTTGCTAAATCGTTTTTTTTATATAATTTGGACGATAATTTGTCACCAATAACCAATTGGCCTTTATTATTCTTAACTTTTAAACCAGGTATGCGCCTCAAAAATACTGCCTTATTTTTAGTATTCGTTTCCTTTTCTACGTGTTTATTTGCCCAGCAAAAAAAGCAAGGTCCCGCATCTTACGTAAATCCCTTTATTGGAGCCAGCACCAGCACGGCGGATGCAGGCGTATACCATGGCCTGGGCAAAACCTTCCCGGGAGCTACTACGCCATATGGTATGGTGCAGCTGAGTCCCAACACAATAACCGGCGGCGATAATGGCTCCGGTTACAGCTATGAGCATACCAGCATTGAGGGATTTGCCTTTACACAAATGAGCGGCGTAGGCTGGTATGGCGACCTGGGCAATTTTTTGGTGATGCCCGCAACGGGTGATCTAAAAACAAGTGCAGGTCCGCTTAAAAATACAGCCGGGGGATATCGCTCGGATTATGATAAAAAAAGCGAAAAAGCCTCTGCGGGTTATTACAGCGCATTTTTGACAAAATATAAGGTAAAGGCAGAAATGACAGCCCAGCCCCACAGCGGCATTTTACGGTTTACATTCCCTGAAAATAAACAATCGCGGATTCAAATTGACCTGGCCCGGAGGGTTGGCGGTACTTCAACTTTGCAATATGTTAAAGTAGTGGATGCCCAAACCATTGAGGGCTGGATGAAATGCACATCTGATGGCGGCGGATGGGGCAATGGTGATGGCCATGCCGATTATATGGTATATTTTTATGCACAATTCAGTAAGCCCATAAAAAACTTTGGCGTTTGGAGCGCAGAGATCCCTGACGGACAGGGACGAAAACTGGAAGATGTAGCCGGCGAAAAATACCAGGAAATGGTGGCCCATGCTGCAATTTTAAAAGACGTTAAAGAAAAGCAAGGAAAGCATTTAGGCTTCTATACAGAATTCGCAACCGCTAAAAACGAACAGGTTTTGTTAAAGGCAGGAATCTCATTTGTGAGCATAAACGGCGCTAAAAATAACCTGCTTGCCGAAATAAAGGGATGGGATTTTGATGTAGTGCACCAGCGCACTGTTGATTTGTGGAACAACGCCCTGTCGAAGGCAAGTATTGAGGGCGGCACAGCTGAACAGAAGACAGTTTTTTATACCGCCCTTTACCACACCATGATCGATCCCCGGATTGTAAATGATGTGGACGGCAATTACATGGGTGGCGATGGAAAAACCCATCATGCCGCAGGTTTTAAAAAGCGCACCATTTTTAGCGGGTGGGATGTGTTCCGCAGCCAGATGCCGCTGCAAACTATTATCAATCCTTCGCTGGTAAATGATATGATCAATTCACTGGTTACATTGGCTGACGAAAAGAAGAAAGACTATTTGGAGCGATGGGAACTGTTGAATTCTTATAGCGGCTGTATGCTCGGCAACCCGGCGGTTTCGGTAATTGCAGACGCGTATGCAAAAGGGATCAGGAATTTTAATGTTCCGGAGGCTTACCGGCTGTCGGTAAACTCGGTCGAAAAATTCGGCAATGGTGACAAAGGCTATACTCCGGAACCATTAAGCATGTCGTACACACTGGAGTATGCGTATACCGATTGGTGTGTGTCGCAATTGGCGAAGCAGCTTAACAAACCGGCAGACGAAAAGAAATACGCTCTCCGTGGCGAAGCCTACAAAAATATTTTCGACGCAGATAAAGGCTGGTTCAGGCCTAAAGATAAAGACGGTAACTGGCTGCCGTGGCCAGATTCGGCAAGGTTAAAGCAATGGTATGGTACCATTGAGAGCAATCCTTACCAGCAGGGCTGGTTTGTTCCGCAGGATGTTGACGGCATGGCTAAGCTGATGGGCGGCAGGGGAAAAACAATAGCCGACCTGAACAATCTTTTCGAAAAAACACCCGATAACATGATGTGGAACGATTATTACAACCACGCCAACGAGCCGGTTCATCATGTACCGTTTTTATATAACCGTTTAGGAGCGCCATGGCTCACCCAAAAATGGACGCGTGAAATTTGCCGCCGGGCTTATAAAAACTCGGTTGAGGGTTTGGTTGGCAACGAGGACGTTGGGCAGATGTCGGCCTGGTATGTGCTGGCTGCAAGCGGGATCCATCCCGTTTGCCCTGGTGACACGCGGCAGGAAATTACCAGCCCGGTATTTAACAAAGTTACTTTCAAACTTGATCCTAAATACGCTGCTGGAAAGCGCTTCAGCATTATCGCCAAAAATAATTCAGCACAAAATAGCTATATCCAATCGGCAAAATTGAATGGGAAGCTTTACAATAAATGTTATATCGACTATAAAGACATAGCTGCCGGTGGCATACTTGAATTAACAATGGGCAATACGCCAAATAAAAGCTGGGGAATTAATTAAGAACAAAGTGTGTAGTGATGATTTAAAAACGGACCGTTTACGCATACTCCCCTCTCGAGAGGGGGCGCGTCGGAATGTGTGGCGACGGGGGTGTGTTAGCCGCCATGTTCACGAACACACCCCTCCACCCCTCTCAAGAGCTACCGTGTACCCATATCTTTTCGACAGGCAATTTTTGATGACCCGTAGGGTCTACCGCTTTGTAGCTAATGAAAAGATAGTGTTTTTGCCTCTTAGAGGCTACCCTTCATCGCAATTTACCGCATTGGGGAAAGGCGCTTGTTACATATCTGGTGGCTGGGCAGCCTCTACGAGGCAATATCTTGTTCATTATTTTTTTCTACAAAGCGGTAGACCCTACGGGTCATTGTCCTTTCTGTTTTTAAAAACTTATGAGTCCACGATAGCTCTCAAGAGGGGAATCGCACAGCCCCGGCAAAAAAAGAGCATTTTAATAAATTCAACCCCTAACATCTAAAGAATAAAATCAAAAATGAAAAGAATATCAGCCCTGTTACTGATCAGTTTAAGCCTTTATTGCCACACTAATGCTCAGTCCGTAGCGCCCTTTAAAGCCGGCGACCGGGTGGCATTTGTAGGCAACAGTATCACCGATGGCGGCCATTATCACTCCTATATCTGGCTGTATTATATGACACATTTCCCAAACATGCGTATTACCTGTTTTAATGTTGGGATAGGAGGGGACGCAATTGGACAGATCAACACACGTTTTGACGATGATGCGCTGGCGAAAAATCCAACGGTTTTAACCTTAACCTGGGGGATGAACGATACCGGTTATTTTGAATGGTACAAAGCAGATGCGCAGGATTTTATGAATAAACGGATCCTGGAATCGTATAAAACTTACGGGCAGGTAGAGGATAAGCTGAAACAACGCCCGGGGATCAGGAAAATAATTATCCTTGGGTCGCCTTATGACGAAACCACCAAATTCACAACAAAAAACATCTACCCAAAAAAAACTGCGCTATTTAATAAAGTAATTGATTTTCAGCAAGCTTCAGCAAAAAAGAACAACTGGAGTTTGGTTGATTTTTATCACCCTATGACTGACATTAACCTTAGGGAGCAGGCAAAAGATACAACATTCAGCCTTGCGCCAAATGACAGGGTACACCCTGATAATGACGGGCACCTGGTAATGGCCTATTTATTTTTAAAGGCGCAAGGGCTTGATAATAAAGTTGTAGCCGATATTGCTATCAATGCTGAAAGTAAAAAGGTTACGAGGTCGATTAACTGCAGGATCTCGAATGTATCAGCATCGGCGGATTCTGTTTCATTTAATTACCTGGCAAACTCATTGCCTTATCCTGTAGACACCATTCCGCGTGGCTGGGGCAATAAGAAAAAGCAGGCGGATGCCTTAAAGCTAGTGCCTTTTACAAAGGAGTTTAACCAGGAACTGTTAACGATAAAGGCTTAAAGGCTGGCAATTATGATTTAATGATAGCCGGAGAGCGCATGGCAACCTATTCAGCTCAAAACTTTAGCGAGGGCTTAAACATGGCGGAGCTTACGAAAACGCCAGAATATCAGCAGGCTATCCAGATCCGTGAGTTAAACGAGGAACGCTGGGACATTGAACGGCGCTTAAGAATGTACATGTGGATGGAATATGATTTTTTGAAGGGGAAAAATATGCTGTACAAAGATAATAACGCAGCGATGGATACCGTCAGCAAATATGCTGTGAAAGATATTTTTGTAAACGGGAACAAAGATAATTATACCCGGGCACGCTACAAAAGCATCAGGGACACCTGGCAAAAAGAGATGAATGTCATCATCGATGAGATCTACGCCATCAACAAACCGCAAGTACACAGGATAACAATAACAGCGGCTAAATAAGGAAAGAACATTTAATACTATGAGTACAATAAAGAGATTATTACTATTGGCTATAATTCTAATAGCTGTTAATTGCATAGTGGCAAATGCCGCTACAGTTGATACGGTTTTAACACATAGTTCGGCAATGAATAAGGATATAAAGGCAGTGGTTATAAGGCCCGACAGTTATTCGGCAAATAAAAAGCTTCCGGTTTTATACTTACTGCACGGTTTTAGCGGCAACTACTCTGATTGGATATTGAAGGTACCATCAATAAAAAATCTTTCTGATCAATATAAGTTGATCATTGTATGCCCTGATGGCGCATTTGCCAGCTGGTATTTTGATAGCCCCGTAAGCAGGGAATGGCAATATGAAACCTACGTTGCTACCGAGCTGGTAAACTGGGTTGATAAACATTACAGCACTATACAAAACCGTACAGGCCGGGCTATTACAGGGTTGAGCATGGGTGGGCACGGCGCATTTTACCTCGCTTTCAAGCATTTGAATACTTTCGGCGCTGTTGGCAGCATGAGCGGCGGGGTGGATATCCGGGTGTTTTCAGACGCGTTTGGAATTGAACAGGTGTTAGGGAAATATAGCGAATACCCTGAAAGATGGGAAAAAAACAGCGTGACGAATATGCTGTACTTAATAAAACCAAACTCGCTGGCTATAACATTTGACTGTGGTTATGACGATTTTATGTACCCTTCAAACCAGGCCCTGCATAAGAAATTAATGGGCAGAAAGATTCCTCATGATTATACGATAAGGCCGGGCGGGCATAGCTGGGAATATTGGGGTAATTCCATTAATTACCAGGTGTTGTTTTTTAGCCGGTTTTTTAATAAAACTGTTAATTGATCTGGCCATTTTTTAGAAGCAACTTATAAACAGCAAAATATTAGAACCCTGCTTAAAATTTGATTAAAGTATTTTGTTATGGCGATTTTCAAATGGAAGTCTAATTGTTTTTTTATCGGATTTAAAAAACTTTAACGTTAAAATGGGAGCATATTTCGTTTAATAGGTACTATAACATAACCGTGAAACCGAATTCAGCTTTATGCCGTTTAGTGCAGGTATTTCTTTATAGAGCCATAGGCCCGGAATATTTTGTAACGATGGGTTTTAACCCATCGCAGATAAAACTCACCAAATAAAGTGCCATAGGCACGGCCAATATGGTATAAATGGATCGAACATACTGTTCTTTTTGTTGTTTGTTACATCTTCAACGGATTAAAATCCGTTGTTACAATATTTGCCGGGGCTACGCCCCTTTTAAAATAAATGATAAAAGAAAGGATACCCACACCATTCGTCATAGAACCTCAAATTTAAACAGGCTCTAACAGTATTAAAAACTGGAAAAATATTAGTAATATGGATAGAAGATGAAAAATACCGGCAACAAAATAATTTGAAAAATAATTTGCTAAATCGTTTTTATGTTTTAATTTAGTACCTGATTCTATATCAAATAATATAAACCAATTATAAATATTCAAAAAGGAATCTAAAAAATAAGTGTTTTAAGAATTTGCTAAAACGATTTTGTTGATTAGGCAATTCTACTTAACTCTTATTTGGAGCTTTTGAAATTAACAGATACAAATTAATTAGTATGCGGAAAATTTACTTTCAGGTCATTGCTTTTATTATGCCCGTTTGTATGCTGCTGAGCATAGAGTCGTGTAAAAAAGGTGGCTTCCTGGCGCCTACCACAACTTCAAATTTAACGGAAGGCACCGTTTTTAAAGACAGCAGCAATACAGAGTCTTTCCTTGCGAATATTTACAGCCAGATAGGGTTTCCGGTAAACGTTACCCGGTTTGGCAACGGCGGGCTGGATGCAGCTTCGGATGAAAGCGAGGTAGGCAATACAAATATCTCGCTGGCTACAGATTGGGCAACCGGAACTATCAATGCCGGTATTGTTAGTCCCGATAATCCAGGAGCAGGTAATGGGCTGGATGCGTTTAATACCTGCTATAATAACATAAGGGCGGTAAACCAGATATTGAAAAATATTCATAACACACCGGTATCGGCTTATACCAAATCGCAGATAACTTCTGAGGCTCGCTTTTTAAGAGCATACTATTATTTCGTTTTGCTGGAACATTACGGCGGGATGCCGCTGGTTGGCGATACGCTTTATACCTATACCGACCAGATCCCGGTAAAACGCAGCAACTTTACAGATTGTGTGAATTACATAGTTTCGGAATGTAATGCAGCTGCTGTGGCTTTACCCACTACTCAAACCGGTTTAGGCTACGGGCGTGCATCACGCGGAAGTTGCCTGGCTTTGATATCACGAACCTTATTGTATGCTGCAAGTCCGTTGTTTAACGGAACCACACAGTCTGCCGGAACACTGGCATCAATTGTAGGTTACCCAACTGCCGACCCTAACAGGTGGAAATTGGCGGAGGACGCTGCTGCCGTACTTATCGGGTTAAATGCTTACAGTTTAAATGTCGACAATTCAACGCCGGGAAAGGGCTTTCAAAGCCTGTTCCCGCTGCGGTATAACACAGAATATATTTTACCGCTGATGCGCCCGCAGGGAAACGATGATTTAGAACAAGTTTGGGATCCCCCTTCACGGTCAGGTTCGGGCGGCGCTTTTCCTTACCAGGAAATTGTGGATGCCTTCCCAATGAACAATGGAAAAGCTATTAACGACCCAACATCGGGTTATGATCCGAATAATCCTTATGCAAACCGTGATCCGCGATTGGATTATTCCATCATCCATGATCAAACTTCGCTGGCAATAAGGTTGGGAACAGGTTTTTCGCCGGTGAATATTTACCTGGGTACTTATAACGGCATTGCTTCCGGCAGCGATGCGGTTTACGCAGGTACGCCAACAGGCTATTATACCAATAAAATGCTTGACCCTAATGCGGTATCGACTGATTTAACGCATAACACCAACCGCTGTTTGCCGGTGTTCCGCTATGCGGAGATCCTGCTGAACTACGCCGAAGCTGCCAATGAGTTTGAAGGACCCACCGGAAATGTGTACAGCGCCATTGAACAAATAAGGATGCGGGCGGGACTTAACCCCTATAAGCTTCCTACTGGCTTAAGCAAGGATGAGATGCGGCAGGTGATCTGGAATGAAAGGCAGATAGAGCTTGCTTTTGAAGGCCACCGCTTTTGGGATGTAAGGCGCTGGATGATTGCCGACCAAACAGAAAACAAGGAAATGACGGGTATGGAAATTACCCGGACAAATACCACGGTAAGCTACAAACGCTTTAATGTAAGGAAGCACAACTTCAGGAAAGCGATGTACCTGTGGCCGATTCCGCAGGGAGAACTGGCCAAATCAACCGACCTGGTTCAAAACACGGGGTATTAATTCTTAAGGGGAATAAAATCATACAAAATATAAAAGCATGAAACAGCTTTACAAACAGAATAGAATAAAATGGCTGCTGGTACTTTTCACTGTAATGGCGTTCGCGTCATGCAAGGTAGAAAGGTTGAGCCCGGCTGCAGAAAGTACAAAGGATATCTCGGGCGATTGGACTGTGATCTCTGCTACCCGGAATGGCACTGACTTGATGAGCTTAGTAGACTTTTCGCAATTCAAGCTAAGTTTTAAGGATGGAAAATATGCGCTGATCAATAAGCTTCCCTTCCTGGTAAGCAAGGATGGAACTTACTCGTTCGACGATCCTCAATATCCATTTAAAATAAGTTTTACTGCGACAGGTAATCCTGCGGTTGCCACAGCATTCACTTACCCGATTGTGAATGGGATAAGGCAGCTAACCTTAACATTTAGTCCGGGTTGCCCCGGAAACACCTACGTGTACACATTTAAAAAGGCCAATTAATTAAGCTATAAAAAATTATATATGAGATCATTTTTACATATCAATATAAAGGGGCGCGCCTTATGGGGGCTGTGTGCTGCGCTGATTATGGCAATTGTAATTACCTGCTGCAGCATAATTGATTTTTCTGTTGATCAGCCCGATACGGCCGTTGTCGGTTCAAACACAACTATGAAGGTTCATTTTACTTTTCACAACATCTACGGTGACAAGACTGAAAACTTTGTGTTCGGCTTCCTTGTTCCAAAAGGCTGGGCCGCTGCTCAAAATACAAAGATCAGCTATACCAGCACCGCTGGCAACGGTAATTTAGTACTCATGCCGTCAACCACCCTCGAACCTCAGAGCAATGGCCTGAACTGGCCGGCCGCCATGAAGAAAAAGTTTGGTATTGGCGGCAACCTTATCGATGATATGGAATGGGTGGTTTATCAATCAGATGTGGGATTTCCGTTAAGTAATGGTGAGAATATAACTGGAAATTTAACTATCAATATAAAAATAGGAGCCGACGGAAACAATACGCTGTGCAAACTGGGTTATGCAATTGCAGAGTCGTACGATGGATTACATGATCCGGATGGGAATATCGATAAGGACCCCGGCGTCAAATATGAATATTTCGCAGAAATGATAACACCGTGCTTCCAGTTAACGGGCGGCCCCGGCGATGTGGTGGATTTCTGCAACCCGCAATTGGCCAGTTACGATCCGCCTAAAACCCTGGATAACGATTTCTTTACCATCACCTACGATGGTACGGTTGCAACAACTGCTTTAAATAATGCCCAGGCCGTGTACCTATGTGCCACAGCAAACACCGCTGATGGCAAATCAATTACAGTTTGCGAGCAAACGGTTAAAACAAAGCTTACACAAACTGCCGCAGGCAGCAACAGGTATAAAATAACCATTTGGCCGCGACAGTTTTTTGGGATAACTGACGCGCAAACGCTCACAAATATGACCTATTATATAACGGACGCTACGGGGAACATCAAAGTGGGATATGGAAACACTGCATCGCCGTTCACCTATACATTTAAGTGTAAATAATATAAACCATGAAGAGATAAACTATTGCATTGCAGGCAGTGCATACCCCTTAAATTACAAAGTTTTAATCTCCTTTTTAATATAAGGTTAGGGTTGCTATGCAGGTATTAAAATATGTTTTCAATTTTTCGCCAACAATTTAAAACTGAAACTATGGCTTATTGCTACTCAAAAAAATGCTTTACGGGATTCATCATACTGATGCTGTTCCTGGTGAAAACCAGCTTTGCCGTTATGCAGGATACAACCGTACATACGGCAGTTAAAACCCCGGGAATGGTAACCGGCAAGGTAATAGACCAGGATGCCCGCCCTTTAAAAGGAGCAATTATTGCCGTAAAACAAAGCACAACGGTAGCTACAACCGATATTAAAGGCAACTTTGAAATAAAAGCAGACATAGGCAACATCCTGGTATTTAGTTATCCTGATCATAATGTTAAGGAAGTAAAAATAACCGGCGACGCAGACCTGACAGTGAGGTTGTTAGACAACTATCTGCAATCGCCGCAAACTACTGATATTTTATACGGAACGGTTAAGCAGGCAAATTCGCTTGGCGCTGTATCTACCATATATACCAACCAACTTACCACAACGCCTGCGTCGTTATATCTCTATGCGCTGCCGGGCCAGCTGCCAGGTTTGTATACCCAACAGTACAGCGGTTTTACGTCGGCACAAACCAATATTCAGACCACCAGCGGTTTGTTCACCAATGTGGTAACCAGTCATAATGTGGTCCCAAATGACAACTCCGAGATCAGCATGAACATCCGCGGACAGGGCGTAATCACCATTATTGACGGTGTACAACGGGAGCTATCTTCCATCGACCCGGAAAGCATTGAATCGGTTTCGGTTTTAAAGGATGCGTTATCGAACATATTACTCGGGATCAACAGCTCGAACGGCGTCCTGCTGGTAACAACAAAAAAGGGAAAGGCCGGAGCACCGCGCATTTCATTCACTGCGCAAACCGGGGTACAGCAATCAATGGGGTTGCCAACACCACTGCCGGCCTATCAATATGCTTATTTATATAACGAGGCTTTGCAGAATGACAACAAACCCACCATTTACTCGGCAGCGGATTTTGCAGCGTACCGGAATCATTCAGACCCATACGGACACCCCGATGTTAATTGGTTTAAGACCCTGTTGAATGAGTATTCGCCGATGACAAGCTACAAACTGAATATTAACGGCGGTACTGAAACAGCGCGCTATACCATCTCATTAAATTCACTCGATCAGGGAGGCATTTTTAAAACGGCCAGCTCCATACCTTACAACACTAATAACGACCTGAGCAGGTATGTTATCAATTCGAACCTGAGCGTTGACGTAACTAAAAAGTTTAAGGTTGAGTTGCAATTGTTTGGCCGCATTCAGCAAGGAACCGAACCCGGTGCCGGCTATAGCAATATATTGAGCCAAATTTACGGAACGCCTAATAATGCCTACCCGGTTTATAACCCCAATGGCTCGTTCGGCGGCACGGCATTCTATACCAATAATTTATTATCACAAACCGAATACTCCGGTTACGTTCAAACCAATAGCCATGACGTGCTGGCCAACCTGGATTTAAATTATGACCTGGGCAGCTTTATAAAAGGATTATCCTTTAAGGTTAAGGGCAATCTATCCATCGAGTCGCAAACGGCGATTACCCGTAACCTGCAGAACCAGGGTTATTTATACAATGTTAAGGACAGCAGCTATGCAGCTGTAGGAACAACCGTACCTGAGAGCAATGAGTTTCACACCGTTACCAGCACCCGTTATTCGTTTGGGCAGGGCGCTCTGAATTATGAAAGGCAATTTGGCAAAAACAATGTGAGCGCTATGTTGCTGGCCGATGTAAAATCGGTATCACTAACCTATGATCTTGGCACATCTACAACAAACCGTGCTTTTAAAGTCGGATATAACTACGATGAAAAATATTTTATAGAGGGTGCGGTTAATAACAGCGGCTATAACCGTTATCCGCCGGGTCATCAATATGGTTGGTTTTACGCTGGCGGAATTGGCTGGCAAATGGGTAAGGAGCGTTTTATTAAAGATAATTTTAGCTGGATAGACTCCTGGAAATGGCGTGCTACCTACGGAAAAACAGGCAATGCCAATGTTGACAGCTACGGTTATTTTGAATACACCCAAACCTATACCTCAACTTACAACGCGTACCCGCAGGGAACCGACCGGAGCGTAGGTAACGGCTATGTAGCTGACCCATTAGCTAATCCGAATATCAGCTGGGAAAACGCGCACAAGTTTGATATAGGCGCCGATATCTCCCTGTTTAAAGATCGCTTTAAAATAACCGCTGATTATTACCATGATAAGTATTACGATCTGCTTCAATCGCGGGGAAACAGCATTGCCCTGTTAGGTACAAATTATCCTGCAGAAAACCTGGGGATCAACCTTTATAAAGGCTTCGAACTATCATTAACCTACTTAAACCATATCAGCAATTTTAATTATTTTATTACAGGCAACATATCGATTCAGTCATCAAAAGTGTTGTTTGCCGATGAGGAACCGCTGCCTTATCCATGGATAAAACGCACCGGCCAGCCGGTTGGAACCACATTTGGATATACCGCGCTGGGCTATTTCCAAACTGCACAGCAAGCAGCAGCAGGCCCGACAACCGTTGGATATACTGCAAACGCCGGCGACATAAGATATAAAGATTTGAACGATGACGGTGTGATCAACCAGTTTGACATGTCGCCCATTGCAGGTACCAAGCCGCTGATATTTTTCGGAACTACCATTGGCTTTAATTATAACGGGTTTAACGTTAGCGCAATAGTTCAGGGTGTAACGAACCGGCAGATCAGCATAAATGATAACCAGTTCTCGGGCTTTAACGGCGTTGGACAATTTGGCAATCAGTATATAGGCCAGGGGTATGACGCGCTTACCACGAGATGGACACCAGAGACTGCAAATACTGCCGAATTACCAAGATTGTCGCTGGGTAATGCCAACAACACAGCAACATCATCATTCTGGATAAGATCAGGAGATTACCTGAGGCTTAAAAATGCCGAGGTAGGGTATACACTGCCATACAGTGTGAGTAAAAAACTAAGATTATCAAGCATAAAAGTTTTTGTTAACGGCGAAAACCTGGCGACACTGTCGGGCTTTAAAGGCATCGACCCGGAAGTTTATTTTGGCAACCCTTTGAATCCTAATCCATACCCAATACAACGGGTAATAAACGCGGGGGTAAGTGTTAAGCTTTAATTGTTGATCGGTAAAAATTTGAAATCATGAAGAATTACAAAAATATAATAGGGTTTGTTTTACTGCTGCTGGCTTTTAGCGCATGTAAAAAGTATGAGCAATTTCCTGTTGATAAAGTGCCTATTAACATTGTATTTGATAAATACGATTCGCTTGGCACCAGTGCATACCAGTATTTAACTACTATTTATTCAATGGTGCGGAATGGCCGGAATGCTGTTGGCGGCGATTACCTTGATGCCGCAAGTGATGATGCCATATCATCGGCTACTTCCAGCTCAAACGCCGTTACCATCCTTTCTACGGCAACCTATAACTCATTCACCGTGCCTGCCGACGAAAATGTATGGTCGGGCACCAAAAGCTATTGGGCCGGCATCAGGATGGCCAATGAGTTTGTGAACAATATTGATATTGTGCCGGTTCAGCAAACCTATAACGGCGTTTCGATGAAATATGCATGGAAAGCCGAAGCAAGGTTTTTACGGGCTTTGTTCTACTTCGAGCTGGTAAAACGCTATGGTGGCGTTCCGTTATTGGGCGATAAAGTTTACGGCCTGACTGATAACATTGCCTTGCCGCGCAGCTCGTTTGATGATTGCATAAAATACATTGTAAGTGAGTGCGACGCCATAAAAGGTTCGATGCTGACTTCGCCGATTATTTCGCCAAATGCCTATTATGGCAGAGCCACGCAGGGCGCAGCTATGGCATTAAAATCACGTGTGCTGTTGTATGCCGCCAGTCCGTTATTTAACGGCGGTAATATTGATGGCTCAAACCCGCTTACCGGGTATCCCGATAACAGTGCCGACCGCTGGAAACAAGCCGCCGCCGCTGCAAAGGACGTAATGAACCTGGGAGTTTACTCGCTCGACAACAGCTTTACAGATGTTTTCCTTACGCAAAATAATTCAGAGGTGATCTTCATCCGCCAGGGCGATAACGGTAGCGCTGTTGAAAGCGCTAACGGCCCGATAGGCTTTCCCGCTGCAACTGCATTGGGCAGAACAAGCCCGACTGAGGAGCTTGTGGAAGCGTATCCAATGGCGAATGGATTGCCAATTATCGACCCCGCATCTGGTTACAACCCTGATCAGCCATATTTAAACCGTGATCCGCGATTGGCAGGCACCATTTTACACAATGGCTCGCAATGGCTAAATACCACGCTGGCAACTTACGAGGGTGGTCAAAGCAAACCAAACAACGGCTTGCAGCAAACCCTCACCAGTTATTATGCCCGCAAGTTTATGGGGAATTTTGAAAATGCCAACTCATACAGCACACACAGCGAAGATTGGCTGGTATTCCGCTATGCCGAGATCTTATTAAACTACGCGGAAGCAGAAAATGAAACGACAACTACGGCGCAAAGCGATGTATATGACGCCCTTTATAAATTAAGACAGCGTGCAGGCATTGCTCCAGGTGCTGACGGGCATTATGGCATTAAAGCAAACTTAAGCCAGGCTGATATGCGCGACGTGATCCGCAACGAGAGAAGAATTGAGCTTGCATTTGAAGAGAGCAGGTTTTTTGATCTCCGCCGGTGGAAAATTGCTGATGCTATTATGAACCAGCCGCGTAAAGGCGAAACGGTATTTCAATCGGGCAGCTCATTTACCTATAACACCGTGAATGTGCTCACTACAAAGTTTGTATCGCCTAAAATGTATTTGTACCCGATCCCATACGATGAAGTGTTGAAGAACCCAAATATGAAACAAAACCCCGGATGGTAGTTAAAATTCACATTAACCAATTAATCACGACATTATGAAAAGAATAATACTTTTCTTTCAACTTATACTAATGCTGCTGCCTGTTGTATTACTTGCGCAAAGCAGGGAGATAACGGGTACGGTTAAAGATTTGGGCGGAACACTGCCGGGCGCTGCAGTAATTGAAAAAGATGTGGCCAATAACGGAACTATAACTGAAAATAACGGGCACTTTAAATTAACTTTAAGGGGCACCTCGAATGTTATTATTATAAGGTTTATAGGTTACGTTAGCCAGGAGATCAACATGGCCGGTAAAAGCGCTGTAGATGTTACCATGCAGGCCAATAACAATGGTTTGGATGAAGTGGTAGTTGTTGGTTTTACCCCTTCAAAACGCATTACCAGCACGGGGGCTTCAAGTACCATATCGGCTGCTGATATCCGTACGGTGCCAACTGCAAACGTTCAAAATGCTTTGATGGGTAAATTGCCGGGCTTTTTCTCACAACAGTCTTCCGGTCAGCCGGGTAAGGACGCTTCCGACTTTTTCATCAGGGGTGTAAGCTCGTTAAATGCAAATGGTAACCAGCCCCTGATTTTGGTTGATGACATTGAATACAGTTACGACCAGTTACAACAGATCAACGTAAACGAAATTGAAAACATCACCATCTTAAAGGATGCATCAACAACGGCTATTTATGGTATAAAGGGTGCAAATGGTGTATTAGTGGTAACAACCCGCCGTGGCAAGGCAGGTGCGCCGAAAAT
>JAQBOS010000466.1 GCA_028287925.1 Mucilaginibacter sp.
ACCGTGAGCACATGGCAGATCCGCGTGTGGTTAGTGGTTTCAGGCCGTTGACTAAAGAAGTTGTTTATCCTTTGGTGGTAAACCGCTCAAAAGGCAGTCGCGTTTGGGACATTGATGGCAACGAATACATTGACGCATTAAATGGTTTTGGCTCAAACTTTTTGGGCTACCAGGTTGATATCTTGAAAAAAGCTGTTTTAGAACAAGTAGAAAACGGCTACGAAATTGGCCCGCAGCATGTTTTAGCGGGCGATGTTTGTAAGCTGATAACAGAATTAACAAATTTTGATCGTGCTGCATTGTGCAATACGGGTTCGGAAGCGGTTTTAGGCGCTATGCGGATTGCCCGTACGGTAACCGGCCGTTCATTAATGGTTGCTTTTAGTGGATCATATCATGGGATCAATGATGAGGTTATTGTTCGTGGAACCAAGAAATTAAAAACTATCCCTGCTGCTCCCGGCATTATGCCCGAGGTTGTTCAGAATATGCTGATCCTGGATTATGGTACAGACGAAACATTAAGAATAATTGAAGAAAGGGCCTATGAGCTTGCTGCCGTGCTGGTTGAACCCGTACAAAGCCGCAGACCGGAATATCAGCCTATCGAGTTCCTTAAAAAGGTAAGAGAGATCACTGAAAGATCGGGTACTGCTTTGATTTTTGATGAGGTGATTACCGGGTTCAGAATGCATCCGGGCGGTGCACAGGGCATGTTTGGCATTAAAGCTGACCTGGGTACTTATGGTAAAGTAATTGGCGGCGGAATGCCTATTGGTGCAATTGCCGGGATAAAAAAATACATGGATGCATTGGACGGTGGTTTTTGGCAATATGGCGACAACTCGCAGCCAGAAGCGGGAGTAACTTATTTTGCCGGAACATTTGTAAGGCATCCATTAGCGCTTGCAGCCGGTAAAGCTTCGTTGCAATACATGAAAGATCAGGGCCCTGCGTTACAGGAAGGTTTAAATAAGCTGACTGCATACCTTGCGGGAGAACTGAACGCTATCTGCGAAAAAACCGGGATTCCGTTATACTCACCATCGTTTGGTTCGTTATGGAAAATAAAATTCAAAGATGAGCTGCCTTATGGTGAGCTGCTGTTTACACTAATGCGTAACAAAGGCATTCACATTTGGGATCTGTTCCCTTGTTTCCTTACCGCATCGCATACTAAAGCTGATGTTGACGCTATAATTGCAGCCTTTAGGGAGAGTATTGATGAATTGGTTGAATCGGGTTTCATTCCGTCAAATAAGGTTGAAGCAAAAGAAGAATTTAATCCATTTATGGAATCACCTTTTCCGGGCGCCAGGCTTGGCCGTGATAAGGATGGCAACCCCGGCTGGTTTATAAGCGACGCCAATAACCCGGGTAAATATTTACAAGTAAAATAATCAGGTTGGAAAACACTATGGTAGATATAAACCCTGTTGAATTTGATCCGTTTTCGGGGCCCGAAATTTCATTGATAGCTCCTGCAACAGAACCGCAGGTTGAGATCTGGACTTCATGCCTTATTGGCGGTGCAGCTGCAAATTGCTCTTATAATGAGTGCTTTTCCCTGCTGTTAACAGGCATATTTAATACAAAAGCAATGCTGCGCGCGCTCCAGGAAATGGTGAACATGCACGAGGCGCTCCGTACATCATTTAGTGCTGATGGCGCCAATATTTGCGTTTACAAAGAGCTTGTGCTTGATATTGACTACAAAGATCTGTCAGCATCAACTGAAGAAAAAAGAAATGACTTTGTAAATGAATACAATAAACAGCTTGTTTTAACACCGTTCGACTTGGTGACAGGCCCTTTATTTAAGGTGTCGTTATTCAGGTTTTCTGAAAGTGAGCATCTTTTAACCTTTGTAGCCCACCATATTGTATGCGATGGATGGTCGATAGGGATTATGATGCAGGATCTGAGCAAGCTTTATTCGGCCTTTGCCAAACAGGAATATATCAAAATGCCGGTTGCCCCTTTGTTTAGCGATTATGCATTAGACCAGCTGGCACAATCAGAAAGCGATTCAAACAAAGAAACGGAACGCTACTGGATAGATCAATTTATAGGCAGCGGCCACCTATTAGACATTCCTACAGATTTCCCCCGCCCTGCTTTACGTACTTACAAGAGCAGCCGGGAAGACCTGGTTCTTGACGGGGCTTTAGCTAACGATGTAAAAAAACTGGCAAGGAGTACAGGCAGCAGCTTTGTAACTACCCTGCTTGCCGCTTTCGAGGTCTTCTTAAAACAGGTAACCGGCCAGGAAGAAATTATTGTGGGCCTGCCCTCAGCAGGACAGCCTGCTACAGATAATTACAGACTTGTTGGCCACTGCGTAAACTTGCTTGCGCTGCGCAGCTACCCTAAAAGTAATATATCTTTTAAAACTTATTTAAAACAACGCCGCAGCGAAGTGCTTGATGCTTATGAGCACCAGCTATTTACTTTTGGCAGCTTGTTAAAAAAATTACACATAGCCCGCGATGCTTCAAGGCTTCCGCTGGTTCCGGTGATGTTTAATATTGATATGGGGCTTGATGATGATGTTGAATTTTATCAACTGCACCACAAGCTTATCAGTAACCCGCGCGAATATGAGAACTTTGAGATCTTTTTGAATATTGCCGGTCATGAAGAAGCGCCTACATTGGAGTGGTCATACAATACCCAATTATTCAAGCCATCTACCATAAAAAAGATGATGAATAGTTTTGAGTTTTTACTGCGCGAACTGGTAAAAGACCCCGAAGTATTAATAGGAAACATCCTTTCGATAGATTCAGGTGAATTGAGCCACCAGTTAGATGAGTGGAACAACACAGCATGCGCTTATCCCAAAAACACGCCGCTGCATCAGCTTATAAGTGAACGCGCAACTGAAACGCCTAATAAAACGGCTATAACTTTTGGCAAGCAAAAAACAACC
>JAQBOS010000488.1 GCA_028287925.1 Mucilaginibacter sp.
CTTCCGATCTCGCTTTGGGGGTAAGGCCATTGTTTTGGCATCGTCCCTTAAACCCAATCCTAAAGACCGGCCCCGGTTTAACCCCGAACTTGAAATTAAATCCGATGTATCTTAATACACACTCCCAGTTCAGTTTGCGGTATGGCACCATGGATATTAAAGCCATTGTGAAAGGTGCCAAAGCCTGCGGCATTGAGCAGCTGGCTCTTACGGATATTAATAATTCATCGGGGATGATGGAGTTTGTGAGGCTGGCTGAAAAGGAAGGAATAAAACCTATTGCAGGCATGGAGTTTCACCGCGATAAGCAGTTGCTGTACATTGGGATCGCCCGCAACCGGGAAGGTTTTAAGGAGTTGAATGATTTTTTAACGTTCCATAATGTTAACCACCAACCTCTGCCAAATAAGCCCTGGGATTTTCAAAATGCGTATGTTATTTATTTGTTTACCGGCGATACGGATCTCGCTTTAAAAGAGAATGAGTACATCGGCATCCGCTATGAGCAATTGAACAGCCTGTTTGGCAGGCCACTGGCAAAAATAAAAGACAAGCTGGTTGCCCTGTGCCCGGTAACGGTGAGTGACAAAATAGAATATCGCCTGCATGAATACCTGCGCGCCATTGACCTTAATACATTGCTCACCAAAGTTGGCGACAGCTATAAATGCCAGCCAAATGAAATGTTTTTGTTGCCCGGTGATCTGCGCAAGCAGTTTTCCATGTACCCGTTCATCATCAGTAATACTGAAAAGCTGATGATGGCTTGCGATATAAAAGTAACTGATGAAAAGTCAAGAAATAAAAAAACTTTCACCGGTAGTATGCAGGGCGATTATGACAGGCTGCGTGCGCTTACCATGGAAGGAATGCTGTACCGTTTTGGCGCCGGTCATGAAAAGGCTATGAAAAAAATAGAAGAAGAACTGCTGGTTATTCGCGACCAGGGTTTTGCGCCTTACTTCCTGATCACGCATGATATTACTAATCATTTTATGAAAAAGGGCTATTACCATGTGGGCCGTGGTTCCGGCGCTAACAGTACGGTAGCCTATTGCCTGCGGATCACAGATGTTGACCCGATGGAGCTTGATCTGTATTTTGAACGGTTCCTGAACAAATCGCGTACCTCACCGCCCGATTTTGATATCGACTACAGTTGGGATCAGCGCGTAGAGGTGCAGCAGTATATCTTTGATAAATACACCGATCAGCATGTGGCCTTACTGGGTACCATGAGCACATTTAAAGATCGCTCCGTTATCCGCGAAATTGGGAAAGTTATGGGTTTGCCCCCTGCAGAGATCGATAGTTTTACCGATCGCTCTATAAATGACCAAAGGGAAAATAATCCCGCCTTTAAAAAAATAATGGCTGTTCATGATCGCATGAAGAACATGCCAAACCAACGCTCTATCCATGCCGGCGGGGTGCTGATCTCGGAAGAGCCGATCACCTATTTCACCGCGCTCGACATGCCGCCCAAAGGGATGCAAACCGTGCAATGGGATATGTACGAGGCGGAGGCCATTGGTTTTGAGAAATTTGATATCCTTAGCCAGCGGGGGATAGGGCACATTAAAGAGGCTGCGCAATTGATTGAAGATAATAAAGGTGAAAAGGTAGATATCCATGATTTCAGGCGTTTTAAAAATGATGATATTATAAATACCCAGCTAAAAACCAGCGACAGCATTGGCTGCTTTTATATTGAATCGCCGGCTATGCGGCAATTGTTAAGGAAGCTGCAATGCGGAAATTACCTTACGCTGGTTGCTGCAAGCTCCATCATCCGGCCGGGTGTGGCGCAATCGGGGATGATGCAAGCCTATATCCGTAATTTCCATAACCCGGAAAACGTGGTTTACCTGCACCCGGTAATGAAGGAGCAGTTGGAGGAAACCTACGGTGTAATGGTATACCAGGAAGATGTAATAAAGGTATGCATTCACTTTGCCGGCATGGATGGATCAGATGCCGATATATTGCGGAGAGGCATGAGCGGCAAATACCGCTCAAAAATAGAGTTTGATAAGCTGGTTGATAAGTTTTTTATCGGCGCAAAAGCGCTTGGCAGGCCGGATGACATTACCGCCGAGGTATGGCGGCAGGTATCCAGCTTTGCGGGCTATAGCTTTTCAAAGGCGCATTCGGCCAGCTTTGCGGTAGAGAGTTACCAGAGCCTGTTTCTGAAAACCTATTACCCTATGGAATTTATGGTGGCTGTGCTGAATAACTACGGCGGCTTTTACTCGCGCTGGCTGTATGTGCACGAGCTGCAAAAAGCAGGCGCCAGGGTACAGCTGCCCTGCGTAAATCACAGCGAAACCACTGTAGGCATAAAAGACAAAGATGCTTTTTTAGGGTTGATAGGAATCTCCGGCCTGGAAAACCGTTTTATAGAAAGTATCCCCGAAGAGCGGCATTTGAACGGCCCTTTTTGTGGTTTGGAGGATTTTATAAAACGTACAGGTGTTACTTTAGAACAATGCATTACCTTAATTAGGGTGGGGGCGTTACGCTTTACCGGCAATAGCAAAAAAGAGTTGCTTTGGGAAGTACATAATTACCTGGGCAGTAAGCCGCCGCCCAAGCCTGTTAATGAACTGTTTAATATCCCCGCCAAAGCATGCCAATTGCCCGAGCTGGTTAACACTGCCCTGGAGGATGCCTATAATGAACTTGAACTGCTGGGCTATCCCGTAACGCTCACTATGTTTGATCTGCTTCGGACCAGTTTTCGTGGCGATGTAATGACCAAGGACCTGGTAGCGTATACCGGGAAAATAGTGCGGATGGTTGGTAATTATGTATGTGAAAAAACGGTGCACACCAAAAACAATAAGCTAATGTGGTTCGGGACATTTTTAGATGCGCAGGGCGATTTTTTTGACACTACCCATTTTCCGGATGCGACGCCAGGCTATCCCTTTAAAGGAAAAGGCTGCTATCTGATTGAGGGAAAAGTAGTGCAGGATTTCGGATTCCCGAGTGTGGAGGTGCTAAAATTTTTTAAGTTGAGGATAAAGGATAACCCGGTGTATTATTGAAAAAATCAGTTTAGGCTTTTTCCTTTTTAATAATGATTTCAATCCAATCCTTTAGTTGTGGTATATTAGTTTGGATAGTATCCCAAACTATATCGTAATCTACACCAAAGTAGTGATGTATGATCTTATTGCGAATATCATTCATTTCCCTCCAGGGCACTAAAGGGTATTTTTCTTTAATATCAGGATGCACTTTAGAACTTGCTTCACCAATAATCTCCAGACTCCTGCAAACTGCTCTTATTAGCCGCTCGTCTTTTAAAAAATCTTCAAAATTATTTTCATGCGACTCCTTTATAAGGTAAAGGCATTCATCTAAAATATGTTGTAAAAATTCAATCTGTGATAGGTGCATATGCTACCGTTTTCAAAATGTGCGGGCCTATGTAGGGGCTAAGGGATTGCGTTGTTACCAGTTCAACTTTACAGCCGAAGATGTCTTCCAAAAAATAGTTTAGAGAGAGAAAATTATTAAATGTTTTTTTTTCTTTCCGGAGATCTACCAGCAAATCAATATCGCTGTTTTCAGTTGCTTCATTACGGAGATGAGAACCAAACAAACCTATTTTATTTACACCATAAGTAGCCAGCTGCTGCTTATGGGCAACAAGCGTTTGCAAAATGGCATCTTTGGGCATATTTGATTTCATCTTGTCAAAAATAACAAATAAAACACTATAAATCAGAATAGGTCCGTTTTTCCTGTGTTGCTCACCCTTGTACAAACTTGTTTCAACATGTACAGGCTATGAATTGCTTTCTGTTATCCTGTCTGCGAAATTAGAGCGATATAAACAAACTAAACAAATGGAAAAATTGATAAAAGCAGGACGGATATTTTATGGTGTTATGATAGCATGCCTTGGCGTTCAGCAACTATTTTATGCTGATTCCAGGCCGGTAATATTTCCGCCCTGGTCTGCCACAATCCCGGGACTTGCTTTTTTGGCTTATCTTACCAGTGCTGTGCTTATTGCTGCAGGTGTTGCCATCATTATTGAGAAAAGGGCAAGAGAAGCGTCGCTTTATTTGGGTGGAGTATTTTTGTTATTGCTTTTTTTAGCCCAGGTCCCTTTTGAATTAATTGTCGATCCTTATAGTAATCATTTAGGAGTATGGTCAAATGCATTAAAAGAACTGGTATTAGCGGGCGGCGCTTTTGCTGTTGCAGGTTCATTCCCGGTTGAAGAACTACCTGGTGAAAAAAAGCCGGTATTAATAAGGATATTAGAAAAATTCATCCCTTTTGGAGGTGTCTTTCTGTCAATAACTATGATCCTTTTTGGGATCGATCATTTCCTGTATGTTGAATTTGTTTCCAAATTAGTTCCAGCGTGGATCCCCGGTCAGCTTTTCTGGACTTATTTTGCGGGTGTGGCGCTTATTGGTTCCGGCGTTGCAATTATTCTGAAGATAAAACTGAAATTAGTTGCTACTCTGCTGGGGGTAATGATCTTTCTTTGGCTCATAATGCTGCACATCCCAAGAGCAATAGCCGATCCATATGGCGATAAAGGCAACGAAGTAACAAGTGTATTTGAAGCTTTAGGATTTAGCGGAATTGCATTTGTTATTGCTGGTTGTTATAATAAAAAGAAATAATAGGGGATGGGGTCAGTAAACAATCCCCACCTCAGGTGGAGATTGTTTACTGAATATCCTTAAAATCAACAGAACTCCTTATGGCAGATGATTCTTTAACGAAGATCATATCAGTCTGATAAAGCACCTCGTTTGCCGTTCTTCTTTCGTCGCAGATATCAAATAAGACGAAACCTATGTTTTTGAGGAAAATAATTACATCTGTAAATTGCGGCGCTTTATAATTATAGTTTAACATGCTTATTTCCAATAAAATAAACTCAGTTCTTTTCAATAGCTCGGTAGCGCCCTTTAAAACATCAATTTCAGCCCCCTGTACGTCCAGTTTTAGAAAACAGTTGTTAGGCATCTTGTATTTTTTTTCAATTATAGCGTCAATGGTTTCCATTTTCAGCGACACTTTTTCCCGATGATGATCGGAATTTTCCTGGTAAATACTTGACCCGCTTCCCATTTCATAGAACTCTACTCCATTTTTTTCAACATCGCCTACCAATGAAAGCTCCAGGCTAACGTTATCAAATTTATGGCTTACCGCCTCCAAATATTTCTTTTGAGCTATTTGCGGCTCAATCATTATAAACTTCGCTTCGGGGAATATAATTCTAACGTTCTCAGTCCATTGGCCAAATAAAGCTCCGGCATCAATTATTAGGTCAGGATCAAACCCGAGTTTTTTCAGGTTCGAAATATGATGATACATATCGTAAAAAGGAAGTGAAGTCAAATTACTCAAGCCGAAAACAATTGCCGATGCCCGGTATGCTTTATTCTTCAACTTTGCCGGTAAAATATTTACGATTTTTTTGAGTAGTTTTCTTGTAGCCATAAAATGAGGTGTTATTCTCCACCCCTATAACGGTAAAGATATGAAAATAAATAGCTAACGGTTAGCCGCTAAAGAACGTCAACCCCTTATCTACGAGATAAAACGCATAGCCGCAAAAAATAAAAATTCAAACTGAGAAACTACCGGGAAATTCAAACTGAGACACCACCAATTTCATTCCAAAAGTTATCGAATGAAGAAATAGCAGGCATTGATTTATTAAGCTTTATCTTCAGAATGGCTTACATAGTAAAATACAATACCCACAAAGGTAAAGATGATGCCTATAAACAAAGGCCATTCAGAAACCTGGCTTCCGCTGCGGCTAATGGTCATTGAGTCGGAATCAACCGGGTTAACAACCGATCTGAAATAAATAATTAAGCCAATTGTTACGATTATCCCAACTACAATAAGAAGTACGCTAACTTTTTTCATTTGTTAATTTGTTAAACAAAACTGTTCATCAGTTGCTGCAAAGGTAGAATTATTTTGATTTTTTTAGTTCGCCAAAAGGAAATTAATTTGATAAGATGATTTGAAGATGTGTTGATAAGATGATTTGAAAATTAGCACATATTCAATTAAATAAAACATTCAAATCAAGATAGCATCTTCAAATCGCCACATCATCAAATTTTCAAATCAAGGTAGCATCTTCAAATTACCACATCGTCAAATTTTCAAATCAAGGTAGCATCTTCAAATTGCCACATCGTCAAATTTTCAAATCAAGATAGCATCTTCAAATTGCCACATCGTCGAATTTTCAAATCAAGATAGCATCTTCAAATTGCCACATCATCAAATTTTCAAATCGAAATTTATGAAACTATTAAAAAGGAGGCCCGTATAAGTAACGGTAATTAATTTAATAATTGCTATGTATACGCATCCCGAAATTGAAGAGATTTTAAATAGTACCGGTCCGGAATTTGCTCCGAATGCTATGATGCTGCAAAATGCAGAAAAGCTGTTAAATTATATTGACGATATAAACCTGGAACGCACCGGTAAGTTTGAAGCCACACCAGCCGAAAGCCTTTACCTTTTATGGAACGCGGAAGACCTGGAATTTCATTTCGAATGCTTAAAAAACGGCAACATCCTTTATACATTTCGTAAAGGCGGATACGGTAAAGCCAGTGGCAGTAACACCATAGATGAGTTTATACCGATGCTTGAAAGCTACCTTTTAATGAGCATCAATTAATTATATACTTTTTTAGTTTTCCCTTTCCCTACTTCGTATTCCACTTAAACCATTTAATACCAAGCACCGCACATACCAGGGCATATCCAAGCGTTACCAGTAACGCCATTGAAGAATCATTATTCCATTTTGCAGGCTCCATGCCCGAAGCAAGGATGGTTCTAACTGTTCCGTATGGCGACCATTTTACAGCGTTCTGAAACTCAGCATTGTGATAGAACTGACCAAGCATTCCACCCATAACAAATAAAAAATAAACCAGGCGTACCGTTGAGTTTACCGTTTCCGGGTTTTGTATACGTCCAACAATCATTTGGCCGAGGCCAAGGTATAATGCTCCCCCAACTAATGCGCTTAAATAAGTAACCGCATAGCCTGCAGGTGTCAGGGTTACCTGGTCGTATGAGTTGCCGACAACAAAAACGGCAGTGGTTATCATTAAGATCATGGCCATTTGCACTAATAAACGGCTGGTCATTATTGACCATGATGAGATTGGCGCCACGCGTAAACGTTGAAAAATCCCTTTATCCCTATCGCGGGCAATTGCATTGGAATAGCCCATTAGGCCGGTTGCAATAAGACCAAGTGTAATACTGTTTGAAAGCACAAACGGACCACTAATTTCCCTTACTAAAGGCTTCCATAGAGCTAATATAATTACCGGTACAATCAATGTTAATATTACCGCACGCCGGTTGCGCCATTGCGTGGTAAAATCGGCGCGCAAAAGCGTTTTAAGAACAGTAGATATTTTAGGGATTGAAGTTTCCATTTTTAATTACTGAATGGGTGATTTAGTGAATTAGCGATTTTTGGAAGTTTAATGACTATGAACGTATTGCTTTGCCGGTAAGTGCTATAAATACATCTTCGAGCGTTATCCGTCCCCTGCGTGAAACTGCTATCACTTCCGGGTCGCTCTTGTGTTTATCTATCATGCCCTGCGGCGTATCAATGGCTATCACCCTGCCATGATCAATAATGGCAATCCTGTCGCAAACAGATTCTGCTTCTTCCATAGAGTGTGTGGTAAGCAAAACGGCATGCCCCCGTTCGCGGATAGCTTCAATACGTTCCCAAAGTTGCCTGCGCGACTGCGGGTCAAGACCAGTAGTGGGCTCATCAAGCAATACCAGCCTGGGGTTATGAATAGTAGCTATAACCAATGATACTCTTTGCTGTTGCCCGCCCGAAAGCTCCCCAAACTTTTTCATGGCCGAGTCTTCCAGGTTTATTTCCCTTAAAGTAGCCATCAAATCGTTTTTGCTGGCAGGTACCCCGTAAATACCGGCGTATAACTGCAGTACCTCAATTACAAACAACTCGTTTTGAAAGCTGGTTGATTGTAGCTGTACTCCCAGCGATGCGCGGGCGTGTAATGGTTTTGAGGCGGCATCGTTACCATCAACCACAATAGTTCCCGCTTGTGGCTTTAAAAGACCTTCTACCGCGCTTAGCGTACTGGTTTTACCTGCGCCGTTTGGCCCTAACAGACCGAAAATTTCACCCTTGCGAACACTAAAGGAAACGTTTTGTACTGCATTAAATTTGCCATAGCTAACGCTAAGCCCATCTACGGTTAAAATATTATCGGCTGTCATTTATTAAATTTAGGCTCATTGTTAAAATTAGGAAGATTTTACTTCGGTTGTGGTTTCTTCTTCTTCCTTCACTTCTCTTTCTACCGCTATTGTGCACTCTGTAACTAAAGCAGCAATTGCACCAATAGCTGCAAATATAGGAGCCAGCAACACGCCGATAAGACCTACAGCCAGGGGGAAACTCATGATCTCTTTACCAGACTTATCAATAATTGTGATCCTGGTAACATTGCCTTCATGTATAAGTTCTTTTATTTTTCCAAGCAGAGCTTCCCCGTTAATGGAAAATGTTTCTTTTGTTGTCATGATTCAATTTATATTAAATATGTTTTTTAATCTTTATATACTTTGGAGACAGGCAACCCGGTGAATGTTACAGGGAAATTAAAAATAAATTTTGGAATAACCCTGCTTTCCTATTAAAAAGCCCATTTGTATGGGCTGATGTGATAATTAGAATTTCAGGCATTCGGAATTTTTAAGAACTTAGTGCTATAAATGCATCACTTTGTAAGCCAGAAATTTAACGGAAGTAAAAATACCCCGAAAATGATAAATGAACAATATCCTAAAATATATTTATACAGACGATTAGTTCAGGCAAAGCTTTTTATTGACGCTCACTATTTAGACAATATTGACCTTGATAATATTGCTGATGAAGCATGTTTTTCTAAATTTCATTTCATCAGGCAGTTCAAAAATATTTACCGCAAAACACCGCATCAATATTTAATTTTTGTGCGAATTGAAAAGGCCATGGAATTATTAAAGGCTGACATTCCTGTTTCAGTGGTTTGTTATACTGTAGGATTTGAAAGTTTAAGTTCATTCAGCCGGCTCTTCAAACGGGTTGTTGGCATAGCTCCTTCCACATATTTAATACGACAACAAATAATAAAAACACAAATAGTTGAATCGCCATTAGCCTTTATCCCGGGTTGCTTTGCTGAAAAATATGGCTGGCTTGAAAAATAGCAATTTTAGACAAATGAAATTTTAATTATTACTTGTTCTTTGCGTAAACAATTTAAAACGCAAAAGGCATGATAACTAAAATGACACATGTAAACATCTATGTTCTTAACCAGGACAGTGCTTTAGACTTCTACACTAACAAATTCGGACTTAAAGTTATAATGGATGTGCCAATGGGTAAAGATACCCGCTGGCTTACTGTTGGGACACCTGAGCAGCCGGGTTTTGAAATAAACTTAACACCAATAACAGAAGACTTGTTCTCTAAAGAAACAGCAGAGGCTTTGAGGGATCTTGTAAAAAAAGGAACTTTTGGGGTAGGGGTTTTTACCTGTAACGACGTTTATGCCACCTATGAAGAACTAAAGGCTAAAGGAGTTGAATTTACAAAACCGCCTACAAAAGAATTTTACGGTACGGAAGCATTATTTAAAGACGATTCAGGCAACTGGTTTTCGCTGGCACAACTGGTTTAAAAGCAATGGTAATGTAGCCGTTATTTTTTTTGAAGTCGCTCAGCTTTCAGTATCTGCCAGTATAAGGAATAATTGAATGTTTGCAATTAATTGCAAATAAGTGCAATATAATTCTAAATTAATGAATTATATTGCATAATATTGCAATATGAAAAAATAAAAAGAAATCATTTGATATGTGATCCAAAGGCTGATTTAAAATTATTGAGATATGAAAACAATATTTGACAAAACAACAAGAGATGAATTGATTGCCAGGATCAATACACTTAATGAAAGCAGCACTGCCCAATGGGGTAAAATGAATATTTACCAGATGTTGAAACATTGTACGTTATGGCAAGGAATGATATCAGGCAGGATAAAGTGTAAACGGGTATTCATTGGTCGCTTATTTGGTAAAATGGCTTTGAAAAATGTTTCAAAAGATGAACGCCCCATGATGCGAAATGCACCTTCAAGTCCTGAACTTATTGTAAAGGAGAGCAGTGGCGATATAGCATCAGAAAGAGCCAAATGGATTACCCTGATTGAGGAATATGCACATTTTTCAAACCCGGGCTTTGTGCACCCTTTTTTCGGGAAGATGACAAAAGAACAGGCTGGGTATCATGCTTATAAACATACCGACCACCATCTCAGGCAATTTAATAGTTAGACGATTTAACGGTGGCGAATCCGGGTAATACCAATGTAATAGAAAAAATTAGCAGGAATATGAAAACAATATTTGACAAAACAACAAGAGACGAATTGATTACCAGGATCAATACACTTAATGAATCAAACACCGCTCAATGGGGTAAAATGAACATTTACCAAATGTTGAAACATTGTACACTATATGAAGAAATGATGTTAGGGAAGATAAAATATAAACGGGCATTCCTTGGCCGTTTATTTGGTAAAATGGCTTTACCGGAATTCGTAAAAGATGAAAGTCCCATAAAGCGAAATGTACCCACACTAACTGAACTTAGGATAAGAGAAAACAATGGTAATGTAGCAGTCGAAAAAAACAAATGGATTGCATTACTTAAAGAATATGCACATTCTTCAAGTCCTGGCATCGTACACAGTTTTTTTGGGAAACTGACAAAAGAACAAGTCGGCTATTTAGCCTATAAACATACGGATCACCATCTTCGGCAGTTTAATAGTTAGGTTATTAATTAGTGGAGTTTATTTGGCCTGAAACAGACTCAAAAACCTCTTTGAAAATATAAGTGACGACGCGATTTGCAACATAAACTTAGATTTAAACCAAAATTTATTTATTTTTGATCATGGGCAACACAACATCTCATAACACTCTAAAAAAGCAAAAGGTATCTTCTGTTAACCCTTTCATTAAGATGATTGAGGATAAGAAGACGATAACCCAGGCTATCCAGGAGGGAAAGCCACTGTCCTCTTTAAAAGATATCAAATTTGTTAAGCCTTTATGATTTAATTCCTGCAGATGAGGGATATCGATCTATCAATAATGCAGGTGATGAATACTACGTTTATTTAACAGCTTATAGTTTATTAGATTCCCGGCACCTTAATGAGGAATTTTATATAGAAACCTATATGTTAGGTTTTAATTGCAAGCGATGTGATCCGATGCAAAAGCAACGCTATGATGCTAAAAGTAAAGCAACGATCTTGTCAATATTTAAAGGTTTTTTAATTCAGTATCCTGATAATGCATTTTTGTACATCTGTGATAATCAGGATGGTCTGTCACGTAATCGCCGCATCCTTTTCGGTCGATGGTTTAATGAAGTAAATACAATTTATGAAAGGCATCATACTTATATTAAGTATGGTAAGGATAATTGGTACAGTGCTATTATAATTAAAATGGACAATGTAAATAAGCAAATATATTTAGATGCTTATAATTATACTTTACAACAAATGCTTGATAGCAGAGACAACGAGTAAGATAACATTTCATGTTATTCTTTACTTAAAGTACTTATTGATATGAGATTTTTCTGATAGCTGAATTTTTTCTTTTAATTTCTTCTATGGTGCCTTAAATCCGTCCACAATGCCATTCATCGCTCCCCAAACCTCATGCTTAAAATCCTGCGGCGAAATTTCATACAACACCACGGTATGATTTACGGCCGGATATTTACGGATATGGATCCTGGCGTTCAGGCTTAGCGGGAGCTTATTTAAAAAGTTAAGCGTGCTAATTTTACCTTCATAAGTTTCAAGGTCATCCTTAGCCTTGCCGATTTTTTTTAATTGGATCTGTGAGAAGTTTTTATCAGTAGGCACATTTCCTTTTTGATTGCTTAAATAAAGCCCGTTGTAATATTGGGTTAAACAATTTTTTAATGTATCCAGGTTAATAACAGGGGAGCCCTCAATAAACCATAAAAAGGTGTACGACCAATATTCCGCGCTTTTATTATCGCCCCAGCCCGGTGTAAAACGGATCTCTTCTATTCCTTTATAAGGTATTGATGGTGCGAATTGAATAGGGAAGGCTATTTTTTCGACACCCCACTTCGCCGGAAGTGGTAAGGTATAGGTTGCCTGCTGGCAAATGCCCTTACCGGCAAAAAATAAAAAACATAGTGCAACAAAAGTTTGTTTCATAATCATATGAAATTACAATTAATACTTAATTGCTGATTATACGTTTCAGTTAAATTATGTTAAATTGTATCTGCTTTATACACAGGTTGTAAAACGAAGGCTTCAACATATGATAGCAAGAATGTGGCATGGCAGGGTGCCTAAAGAAAAAGCAGAAGCGTATCACCGGTTTTTGATAAAAACCGGCTTAAATGATTATGGAAAGACCAGCGGTAACCGGGGTGTGTTCCTCTTAAGGCGGGATGATAATGAGGTAACACATATTTACACCTTAACTTTTTGGG
>JAQBOS010000506.1 GCA_028287925.1 Mucilaginibacter sp.
AAAGGTCTGCAGAGATGCGGCTGTTTAACTCACCAACCCTGCGGTTGGAGAAAAAATTCATGGGCAGCGTTATCAGTTTAAAATAAGTATCACGCCTGATATCAGCCAAAGATTTTTCGGCTACCTGTACAAACCATACCACCCTGAAGTAGGAAACAAATGCCTGGAAAAATAATATAATTAATGCCAGCAAGCCTATGCCGTTGAGCGTTGCCGGTAAAAAATCATATTTTGGTTTGCCTTGCGCAGCATCAATCAATGCACCTAAAAACTTTGGAAATGTTAAGCCGGTAAGGCTTGATAAGAACAGGAAGACCATAGCTGCAATAAACCTGCCGCGATAAGGCTTTACATAGGAGAGCAGCCTGATTACCTGTTTTAAACTTTTACTATTTATTTTTGCTTTAGGCAGATCTTTTTCTGCCGCGTTACCACTGTTAAATCGTCCTCTTGCCATTTGTTTGTTATAAATCCCGAATCATTAATTAAGACGATTGTTGCGTCAAAACATTTTAAATAAATTACAAAGATATTATTAAAGCCTAAGTACGGCGTTTAGTGGTGCGGGTTGTGCGTTTAGCTTTAACTGGAGGGCGTTTGCGTTTACGGAAGGTCAGCATTAAAAATATAAATGCTGTTAATGCCAATACTGCTATTATTAATATGTTCCTGATCTTTTCATCTTGCTGCCGTTGTGCTTCTGCATCGGCCTTTAATACATCAATTTGTTTGCGCAGCTTATTAATGGTAATCATGTAACCAAGCGTACTTTGCTCAGTTTCTTTTGAATGATCCTGGATCTGTGTTTGCTGAAATACGTGGTAGTCGAACAGTATCTTTAACTCCCGGTAAACGTCATTATCGGTTTTAACAATATCCATCAAAATATCGTTCGACCTGCGGATGTCCTTTTTGGTTTGAAAGCCGAAAATACCGGTATGCTTTGTAAGGCTCTCATCATACTGCCCAAACTTTTGCGCCCTTTGCGCCAGCATAGTATTTATTTTTTTGCGCTGCAGCTTATAAGCATTGGAATCGCTGCTTTGCCGGGAGAACACGCTGGCGGCAAAAAAACTAAATAATAAAAGCAGGATAAATTTTTTCATTATATTCATAGGTCAAGCGCAAAACTAAATTGAATAAGGAAATAATCAGTAATTTTAACTGCGTTTTATTCAAATAGATTATAATATTTAGTCAAACCTTAAACCTCTTTAGCATGAAAGTTCTTTTATATATTTTTTTTGCAGTTTTTATAATATCAGCTTGCAAAAAAAGTTCAAGCCAAAAGCCTAAAGATGATAATCATGGTATTGATATTTATGTGTCCGGCACCAGCTATATACCCAATGGCCACGCAGTAGCTTGTTACTGGAAAAATGGAGTAGTTACAAATCTTACTGCTAAAGATGGTCTTTCTGCTGCATATGGAATTGCTATAAAAGGTAATGATGTTTATATAGCCGGGCATACATTAAATCCAACTACAAAGCTTACTGTTGCAACTTATTGGATAAATGGTATAGCTCATGTGCTGCCAGATGATAATAACACTTCAGATGCTTACGCTATTACTGTAAACGGAACGGATATATATGTGGCCGGTGAATCTACGAATGCCAATGGCTCTATAACATCAGCAACATATTGGAAAAATGGCGTAAGGCATATTTTAAATGGTGCCAGGGCAAATGTAATTGCAGTAAGCGGATCGGATATATACATAGGTGGTTTTGGTTATTACCCGGACGCCGTTTCAGCTCTTTATTGGAAGAATGATAATGTAATTAATTTAACGCCCACTAGCGAATACGCAGAGGTTAATGGTATATCTTTAAATGGAAGCGATGTTTATTTATCAGGGTTTGTAAGGTCATCCAATTCATGGGATTTGGCGACCTATTGGAAAAATGGCGTGCCTGTTCAATTAGAACCGGATACAACTAATTCATTTGCTAATGCTATGTATATAAACGGGACGGACCTGTACTTTGGTGGTTCAATATATACAAAAAGCGGATCATTAAAAAAGGCTTATTATTGGAAAAATGGCAATAGTAATAAATTAACAGACCAGGGAAATATTTTGGGCATAATGGTAAATGGCCCGGATGTATACATGGCCGGTAGCTTTCGGGATGCAAATGATCTGTCTAATGCCGCTTATTGGCTAAATGGCAAGATGGTTCCACTTTCAAGCTCCTATTATTTATCTGATAACTCTAACGTAGCTTTTGCCTGGGGTATTGTTGTTTTACAACATTAGTCTATTTACCAGGAATTCTCTAATCTTCAAAGCTCTTCAAAATCAATTATCACGCTATCGCCCAAACCCAAACCCAGCAAACCGCTGGCATTTCCTTTATTAATTGCTATCTCCAGGTGATCACTGATCCCAAAGAGGCACAGTTTTTCGCCTTCGGGTACTTCATTATAGTGCCAGCTTAGGTGATTGATGGTTTCGTTCCGCTTAAAGGATAACATAAACCGGCGGCCCTGTTGTACTGTATTAAAAAACTCCTTGGTAATATTGGTGATCACGTTCTGAAACGAATCGATATAAATTACCACGCCTTTTATCAGGTTTTTTTCGATAACGGGCTGCAAGTTCATTTTTTTCTCGATATCACTAACCGGCAATCCTATTTCGGCGAGTTTTCCGCCTTGTGCCAGGTGACAGGCGGCCTTAACAAAAATATCAGCAAGGGGAAAATGAAGAAATTTCAGGTCCTGCATGATGTTTAATTCAAAAATTTCGTCGGGATCAGCATCAAACATTAATGAGAATATGCCATTATCAGCCCAAACAAAAAAGTGATTTTTATACTTTACGGACAGGTAGCGGGTATTGGTATTAAAAACGGTATCGATGCAAATAAAATGCACGGTGGCCACCGGAAA
>JAQBOS010000511.1 GCA_028287925.1 Mucilaginibacter sp.
ACATTTTTATGGGTTTGATAGGAACGCCGCAGATACGGCCATTTTAAAGCGACCACCTTACTGTCCGAAAGTGCAAATAAGCTTACATACTGGTAGCGTTGTTGTTCATCAGGCGTGTTTAAATGTACACCAACAGGCGAAAGGTCATTAATGTAATAAGCAAACTGTACAGGTACGGGTTTATCTAAACCAAATTCTTTGCGTACCGCCTGCAGCGATTGTACATCTGCCCGCTGTCCTTGTGTCATCCTTGCGGGATCAACGGGTAAAATATTGAACAGGAAAAACACTACCACTACGATGCCGAGCATCACAGCAAGTCCGTAAAAAAGTTTTCGGATGAGGTAGCTGATCATGTGTTTTATTCCTGAAAATATTTTTTCACCAGGTCGTCATATTTCGGCATGGAATGGTAATGCCACGTGTTTACAACCGTTCCGTTCTTTAACAATAGGATTCCCGGGTTAGCGCGTACCATGGTTTTTAACGGCACCCCATCAGCATAAAAGATCTCGAACATTAAATGGTGCTGCTTGCTATAGGCCTCGGTAAACTGATGCGAGTTTGAGGTAAGCATTACCGTGCGGGTATTAAAGTTTTGTGCAAGATTTACAGCCATTGCGTTTAAGCGGCCAATGGCTTCATCATCAGTTTTATTCAGATCGTAAGCTACAATAACCAGGTTGTTATAGGGATTTGTAAGCAACTCTTGTGTATAATCATTCCCCTGTGCATCCTGGATGGCAAGATCACGGATCTTGGGCGTAAAACCCTTTTTCACCAGTTTACTCTCCGGCTGACCGACAACCTCCCAGTTATTGTCTTTCCAAATATTGGTTTTCAAATAGTCAGTATTGGTCATTACCTTTTTCTCGCCGGTCTTTTTATTTTTCAGGTTATAGGTAAGCTCGTATTCGTCTGGCTTTGCACCCGGCGGGGTTATCATTTCAGCAGGAATGTTTGCGCCAATTTTATAGGGCAGAAAATCAATTAACGGCGAAAAGTTATAAGTATATAAACCAAAGCCAATTGATATTACTGTAATAGCTATTAATAAGTTATCGCCTGTTTTAGGGATGAATAAAGGCTGGATATTTCTCCGGTTAATAAATAAAACTATTATTAGCAACAGTAAAACCAGGTCCTTGCTAAATGATTGCCATGGGGTTAAGGGGATAGCATCGCCAAAGCAGCCACAGGTTTGCACCACCTGGAAATAAGCCGAATAAAACGTTAAAAACGCAAAGAAGATGATCAGCAGCAGCAAGCCCCAGGCAACTGATACTGCACGCACACCAATCAGCAGGGCGAAACCTAAAATAATTTCGAGCGAGCACAGGATTATTGACAAGCTAAGTGCCAGGCTATTTAAAAAAGTAATATGAAAAACCTCAAAATATTCTTCCAGCTTGTAAGAAAACCCAAGCGGGTCGTTAATTTTTATTAGTCCCGAAAATATAAAAAGCAGGCCAACCAGGATGCGGGCTATCCATACTAATGGAGATGTAGGTTTGTTGTTTTTCATTTGTTATAAATGTTGTAAAAGTTGTAGTTGTTGAAAAGGTTAACCAATTTTAACCCTTCATAACTTTTACAACGTTTTCAACTTTTGGAATGGCTAAAGATACATTTTTTCATAAAAAGGTAACGGTAAATGCAGGGGGTAAACTTATTGATTTAAGCAAGCCGAAAGTAATGGGGATTATTAACCTTACACCCGATTCTTTTTACGCCGGCAGCCGGAAACCAGGGGTTGACGCGGCTCTATTGCAAGCTGAAAAAATGCTGAATGAGGGCGCCGACTTTTTGGATCTTGGCGCATATTCCTCGCGCCCCCGTGCTGATGATATTTCAGTACAAGAAGAAACCGACCGCCTGCTGCCTATTGTTGAAGCTATTGTGGGCAGGTATCCGGATGCTGTTTTATCGATAGATACTTTTCGTGCGCAGGTTGCTGAAGCAGCCGTTAAAGCCGGAGGGCATATTATAAACGATGTCAGCGGTGGGCAGCTGGATGCGGATATGTTTGCAACTGTAGCCCGCCTGCAGGTGCCTTATATTTTGATGCACATGAAAGGCAACCCAAAAACCATGAACCAGCTGGCTGTTTATGATGATGTGTTTGCCGAGGTGTATGATTATTTTGCTGATAAATACTATCAATTAAAGCAACTTGGGGTGCATGACGTGATTATTGATCCCGGGTTTGGCTTTGCAAAAAAGCCGGAGCACGGCTATGCGTTGATGAAGCGTTTACAGGATTTTGACATGCTTGGCTTACCTGTATTGGTTGGCATCTCCCGCAAAAAAATGATCTATGGTGAACTTGGGATTGACGCCTCCGAAGCGTTGAACGGCACAACAGCATTAAACACTATTGCTTTAACAAAAGGTGCAAATATATTACGGGTACATGATGTAAAAGAAGCCGTTGAGGCGGTGAAGATCTGGGAGATGTGTAATACTGATTAGAAAAGCTTTGACAACTTTTAAAAAGTTGTCAAAGCTAATTCGCCATTATTTTTTATTCAATCTTTCGGTTGCCTTTATTAAGATTTCGCTGTATTTGAATATTTCATCGATCCCGCCAATCTCATATTTAATCTCTTTTTTATTTTCATCTAAAACAACGAGTGATTTCTTATTATTCAAGTGTAAACGACAAATTGTTTTTCTATTGTTATCATCAAGCAAAATAGCAAAATAGGATTGAGCAGCCCTATAAGTAATCCTTTTTGCATCGATGGTTTGCCTTAATATTGATTTAACTATATAAAATCCCTCAAGTTCCTCTTCTGTTGTAATAATACTTGAAACAGGATTTTCCTGGGCCTCTTCAATTTTCACAGCCGCCTGGGCATCTTTTTGCTTTTCCTGATTTAAAGCTGCTTTTAATCTTTCATTAATTGTATCATTGATCAATTGGTTAAATGATCTTTTAATGATAGGTAAAAATTGCTCTTTTACCTTAGCAGTTAATACACCAGGGTAAACCTGCTTTGTGAAAAACGCAACAAAGTGCTCTGAGGGAGCTTCCATTTCTTTGCTAAGTATATTTTTAAACTCATTTAGATATTTAAGTTCACTCGCAGTATTAGTTATATTTTCAACATCGAAATAGGATTTGTGAAATTTTCTTAATTCTGCAATTTCGACCTCTTTTATTTCGGTGAGCTTAAACTCAAAAAATGGAGTGCTATCCATTTTATTCTGCTCAACTAAGTCAGTATAAAATCTATAAGTCATACCATTTGACAGCAGGCCGAATTTAGCTTTTGTAGTATGAAAATATCTAAATAATTGTGAATTATGAGGGTCAAGATTTTCAAGATGGTGTTTACATTCAATTAATATGGCTGGTTCACCATCTTTCATTATCGCATAATCAACCTTTTCTCCTTTTTTAATGCCGATGTCAGCAATAAATTCCGGGTTTACTTCAAATGGATTAAATACATCATATCCCATAATTTGAATAAATGGCATAATTAAAGCATTTTTAGTGGCTTCTTCCGTTTGAAGCTGGGGAATCATTTTTTCAGCACGCGCTGCAAGCTGCATTATTTGGTCTTTGAAGTCCATGTGATAAGTTTAAGTGTTGGTTTAAAGATATTAAATGTAACACATTGGTGACATATTACCAAATACTTTTCTGCCAACCCTACCCTACCAACTCCATCACCTTCAAGATCTCATCAATATATTCCCGGTTATTGGCCAGGCGCGGCACTTTATGCTGACCGCCTAATTTGCCTTTCTCCTTCATCCAGTTAAAGAAGGTTCCTTTGGGCGCTTTGCGCACCAGCGGACGGCGCAGGGCGAGGTCTTTAAAACGCTTGGCGTCGTAATCAGAATTGATGCGGCGCAGGGTTTCATCAAGCAAATCTACAAAGCGTTCAAATTCAGCGGGCTTTTTCTCGAACTCTATTATCCACTCGTGGGCACCGCACTCATTGCCATTAAAATATATAGGTGCTGCGGTATAGTCACGGATAATGGCGCCGGTTTGCTGGCAGGCTTCTTCCAGCGCGCGTTCTGCATTGTCAATTATCAGCTCTTCGCCGAAGGCATTTATAAAGTGTTTGGTGCGCCCGGTGATCTGGATGCGGAACGGCGAAAGCGAAGTAAATTTTATGGTATCGCCTATCATATACCGCCACAGACCGGCATTAGTGCTGATGATGAGCGCATAATTTTTATCCGGTATAACCTCATCAAGCGTTAACGTTTCGGGGCTTTCATCATACAGGTGCTCTAATGGCAAAAACTCATAAAAGATGCCATAATCCAGCATCAACAGCATTTCGCCGTGTTCGCGGGTATCCTGGATGCCAAAAAAACCTTCGGATGCGTTATAGTTCTCGAGGTAGTACATATCATCCTTGGGGATCAGCTTTTTAAACTGCTCTCGGTAAGGCGCAAAATTTACTGCTCCATGAAAATAAAGCTCCAGGTTGGGCCATACTTCCAGCAGGTTGTTTTTGCCGGTTATTTCCAAGATCCGCTTAAATAAAAGGATATTCCAGGTAGGCACACCGCTAAGGCTGGTAACGTTTACATCCTTGGTGGCGTAGGCCATTTTTTCTATTTTCTCTTCAAAATTATCCAGTAGGGCAATGTCCATATGCGGGGTGCGATGCAATTCGGCCCACAGGGGCAGATTTTTCATCAGCACCGCCGAAAGATCGCCAAAGGAAGTATCGGCGCTAAGCTGGCTCACCTGGTAGCTGCCGCCAAGCGTAAGGATCTTCCCGGTAAACATGCGGGCATTGGGGTTATTATTAAAGTAAATGGTTAGCAGGTCTTTACCGCCCTTAAAGTGGCATTCTTCCAGCGATTCTTCGCTTACGGGGATAAATTTACTGCGGTCGCTTGTGGTACCTGACGATTTGGCAAACCAGCGGATCTCTGAAGGCCAAAGCACATTTTGTTCGCCTTTTAACATCCGCTCAATGTATGGTTTTAGGGTATCGTAGGTTTGGATGGGGACCCGTTCTTTAAACTGGGCCAGGTGGACGATGCTTTTATAATCGTACTTACGCCCCCATTCGGTATTTTCGGCCCCCGAGATCAATTGTTCAAACCACTCCTCCTGTACTTCATTCGGGTATTTCATAAAAAGCTCGATCTGGTGGATGCGCTTTTTCATGAACCAGGTAAAAACAGAGTTAAAAATGGTCATGGAAGAATTAGTGAGTGAATAATTAGTGAATTAGCGATTTAGTGAATTTATGATTGAACTCATTTATATAAACCCGGATTTATTCTTTCCTAATCTCTGGTCTCTAATCTTTAATCTCTGCCACCGGCTTGTCAAAGTTGAATACTTTTCTTTTCAATACAAAATTTGCACCCAGGTAAACCTTGCGCACCATCTCGTTAGCTGCCAGTACTTCAGGCACACCTGATTCTAAAAGTTTACCTTCAAAAAGCAGGTAGGCCCTATCCGTAATGGAAAGCGTTTCCTGCACATTGTGGTCGGTTATCAGGATGCCGATATTGCGGGTTTTCAATTTGGCCACCATCGCCTGGATCTCCTCTACCGCAATTGGGTCAACGCCGGCAAAAGGTTCATCAAGCAAAATAAAATTGGGCTCGGCTGCAAGTGCCCGGGCAATTTCCGTACGCCTGCGCTCGCCACCTGATAGCAGGTCGCCACGGTTTCTGCGCACTTTATGCAGGCTAAACTCGTCTATCAGTTCTTCCAGCTTATCCTTTTGGCGGTCTTTGGGCATAGTGCCCATTTCTAAAACGGCCTTTATATTATCCTCAACAGAAAGCTTTCTGAAAATAGAAGCCTCCTGGGCAAGGTAACCGATTCCCTTTTGTGCGCGGCGGTACATTGG
>JAQBOS010000526.1 GCA_028287925.1 Mucilaginibacter sp.
TACGCCCGTACCTGATATGGGATGGACAGCGCAAAAGATAAATAGAAATCCTGGTCAAATGGCCGGGATTTTTTTGTGGGATTTCTCCACCTTGTCATTGCGAGGTACGAAGCAATCGCATGCTATACAGAGCGAACAGAAACGTGTATAACTTGCATTGGCGGTTGTGTACGACGTGCGGTTGCCACGCTATCGCTCGCAATGACAAGGGTTTTTAATTGTTCTTCTGTGTGAGATTTTTACCGTCAAACCAATGTCAATTCAACCCGTCAAAACAAATTAAACCGGTAATTTATCGTATATTTATATAGGAAGTCCGAAAGTCAATAAAGACCGAAAGAAAGAGGTTGCAATGGATGAAATCAAGCTAAAATCACTAATTCACTAATTAATCGGTGAAATCAAGCCCCTAATCGGTGAAATCATAAAATAAAAAAATGGAATACAATAAATTAACACCCGAAGAAGAATATATCATATTACATAAAGGAACAGAACGCCCGTTTACAGGCGCTTTGCTTGATAATAAAGCACAGGGTTTGTATGTATGCAAAAGGTGCGATACACCACTGTACACATCCGAGTCAAAATTCGAATCGCACTGCGGCTGGCCGAGTTTTGATGATGAAATTCCGGGTGCTGTAAAACGCGTACCCGATGCGGATGGTCGCCGGGTCGAAATTGTTTGTGCCAATTGCGGCGCACACCTTGGTCACGTATTTGAAGGCGAATATTTAACCCCCAAAAATACCCGTCATTGCGTAAACTCTGTGTCGATGAAATTTGTTCCGAACGCGGATTAAGCAATTAACAAGTGTTAAGAATCCGGGTGCTGAATATTTTTTTAAACACCCGATTTTAACACCTTTCATGCGGGGCATTTGACCCAGTGTTAATGTTAGCTTATGTTTTGTTTATAACTTACAGGTGATGTTAAAAACTTAAACTATCATCATAAAATAGCATACCCTATATTTGATTATAAGTTATTCAACACTATCTATTATTGCCGGTGTTTCTAAGCGGTAATAAAAAACAAAAATCATGTTAAAGCATGGTTTAACGTACAAATGTTAAAGTAGTTTGGCAGGGATCAGTGAGGTTGATATTTAAGTAGTTAGGTGTGATAAACAATCATTTATCACAGAACGGTAAACTAACGCTATGGTATTGTTATCTACTAACGGCTCGTGTTGAAAAACTTAAAAAGGGATAATAAAAGCAGTTGATATAAAACCAAGGAGTGCATGGAACAGGAAACAGAATTATTGCTAAAAGAGAACAAAGACCGCTTTGTTATTCTCCCTATTAAGTATCCCGAAATTTGGGAAATGTATAAGAAATGTGAAGCGAGTTTTTGGACGGCGGAGGAGATAGATCTTAGTGATGATATGAAGCACTGGGAGAATATGAATGACGGCGAACGTTTCTTCGTATCGCATGTGCTGGCATTTTTTGCGGCAAGCGACGGGATAGTGAATGAGAACCTTGCCGTTAACTTTATGAGCGAGGTACAATTGCCTGAGGCTCGCTGCTTTTATGGTTTCCAGATAATGATGGAGAACATCCACTCTGAAACTTATGCGCTGCTGATAGATACCTATATCAAAGATCCTGCTGAAAAAGATCGTTTGTTTCACGCTATTGATACCATACCATGCGTAGGTAAAAAAGCGGAGTGGGCATTGCGCTGGATCAACAACGGATCATTTGCCGAGCGTTTAATAGCTTTTGCGGCTGTTGAAGGCATTTTCTTCTCGGGCAGCTTCTGCTCTATCTTCTGGTTGAAGAAACGCGGCTTAATGCCGGGCTTGACTTTTAGCAATGAGCTCATCTCACGTGATGAAGGCATGCATTGCGAATTTGCCTGCCTGTTATACAAAATGCTGGATAATAAGCTTTCGAAAGAAGCGGCAACCGCCATTATTACCGATGCGGTTGAAATAGAAAAAGAATTTATTACCGATGCCCTGCCGGTTAACCTGATTGGTATGAACGCCAAAATGATGAGCCAGTATATCGAATTTGTGGCCGACAGATGGCTGGGCGAATTAGGATACGATAAAGTTTACGGCGCATCAAATCCATTTGATTTTATGGAGATGATCTCGCTGCAGGGAAAAACAAACTTCTTTGAAAAAAGGGTAGGAGACTACCAAAAAAGTGGAGTACTAAATTCCCAGGAAAGCAAGTCCTTCTCATTAGACGAAGATTTCTAGGAGATGGCAAGTCGAAATCATGATCATCTTTTAATCCTAAGAATCATGGTTCAAAAAAAGATCACAATTAAAAAGTTAATGGATCAGCCTAATCCATTAAGCGAATAAATCAGCGGTTAATTAATTAAAACAGTAACTCTGCCACGGGGCAGGGAGTTAAGGGGGTCAACATGTTTGTAGTAAAAAGAGACGGAAAAAAAGAATCGGTAAAATTTGACAAGATTACAGCACGTATTGAAAAGTTGTGTTATGGGTTTCAATTGGTTGACCCGATTGATGTGGCGAAAAAAGTTATCGAGGGCTTGTTTGATGGCGTAACCACATCCGAGCTGGATAACCTGGCTGCAGAAACCGCGGCATCATTAACCACCAAGCATCCTGATTATGCATTGCTGGCTTCGCGGATAGCCGTATCAAACCTGCACAAAAACACAATCAAGTCGTTTTCAGAAACCATGCGTTTGCTGCATACTTATATCGACCCTAAAACAGGTAAGGATGCTTCACTTTTAGCCGATGATGTATGGGAAGTAATTGAAAAGAACGCTGAACTTTTAGATAGCAGCATTATTTACGACCGCGACTTTGGCTTTGATTATTTTGGTTTTAAAACACTTGAAAAATCATACCTGTTAAAGCTTGATGGTAAAATAGCTGAACGCCCGCAACACCTGTTTATGCGTGTATCAGTAGGCATCCATAAAGAAGATGTGGAAAGCGCTATCAAAACATACCACTTAATGAGTGAGCGCTGGTTTACTCATGCTACTCCAACGTTATTTAACGCCGGTACGCCAAAACCTCAAATGTCATCATGCTTTTTATTAACCATGAAGGATGACAGCATTGACGGGATTTACGATACACTGAAACAAACTGCAAAAATTTCACAAAGCGCAGGTGGTATAGGCCTTAGCATCCACAATGTAAGGGCAACAGGCTCATACATCAGCGGGACTAACGGTACCAGTAACGGTATTATCCCAATGCTGCGTGTATTTAATGATACAGCCCGTTATGTTGACCAGGGCGGAGGCAAACGTAAAGGCGCATTTGCTATCTATCTTGAGCCATGGCATGCTGATATATTTGAATTTCTTGACCTGCGTAAAAATCATGGTAAAGAAGAAATGCGTGCCCGCGACTTGTTCTACGCCCTTTGGGTATCAGATCTGTTCATGCAGCGGGTTGAGGCCAATGAGGAATGGAGTTTATTCTGTCCGCATGAAGCACCGGGATTAGCCGATTGCTGGGGAAAAGAATTTGAGAAACTATACAAAAGATACGAAAAAGAAGGCCGTGCCCGCAAGGTGGTAAAAGCACAGGAACTTTGGTTTGCCGTATTAGACGCCCAGGTAGAAACAGGAACCCCTTACCTGTTATATAAGGATGCCGCTAACGGTAAATCAAACCAGCAAAATTTGGGTACTATAAAAAGCTCAAACCTTTGTACTGAAATTATTGAGTACACATCGCCTGATGAAATAGCGGTTTGTAACCTGGCTTCGCTGGCATTGCCACGCTTTGTTAAGGAAGGTGTTTTTGATCACGATAAGCTTTATGAAGTAACCTACCAGGCTACTTTAAACCTTAACAAGATAATTGACGGTAACTACTACCCGGTTAAAGAAGCAGAATATTCAAACTTAAGGCACCGGCCAATTGGTTTAGGTGTACAGGGTTTAGCCGATGCGTTCATTATGCTGCGCTTACCTTTTGAAAGCGAAGGTGCTAAGAAGCTGAACAAAGAGATCTTCGAAACCATCTACTTTGCTTCAATGACTGCTTCGAAAGACCTGGCCATTAAGGATGGTCCTTACGAAACATTTAAAGGCTCGCCATTGTCAAAAGGTCAATTCCAGTTTGATCTATGGAAAGTAAAACCTGAAAGCGGCCGTTGGGATTGGGAAAACCTTAGGTTAGATGTGATGAACCATGGCGTACGTAACTCGTTATTAGTTGCACCGATGCCTACAGCTTCAACCTCACAGATCCTTGGTAATAACGAGTGTTTTGAGCCATATACTTCAAACATCTATACCCGCAGGGTATTGAGCGGCGAGTTTGTTATTGTAAACAAACATTTGCTGCGCGATTTGGTTAACCTTGGCTTATGGACCGGTGGCATGAAAGATAAGATCATCACTGCAAACGGATCTATCCAGGATATTGCTGAAATCCCTGCTGATATTAAAGAGTTATATAAAACTGTTTGGGAAATAAAGATGCGTACCATTATTGATATGGCTGCCGATAGGGGCGCTTATATCTGCCAGTCGCAATCGTTAAACCTGTTCATCAATTCGCCAAATGCTTCCAAGCTTACTTCAATGCACTTTTATGCATGGAAGAAAGGCCTTAAAACGGGTATGTATTACCTGCGTACGCAGGCGGCATCACAAGCAGTTAAATTTACAGTTGAAAACCAGGGCGGCAAAAACATGGACGCTGTTATACCAGATGTAGTTGCAGACGTAACTAACGATGTACCTGCAGGCCCGTCATGCTCAATGGAAGAAGGCTGTGTTACTTGTTCGGCGTAATTAAGAATTAGTCCATAGTCCATGGACGATAGACCATAGTTAAATTCAGGAGAGAAATCTTTTGAATTTGGCTATGGTCTTTTTACTTTATGATTATTTTAAAGTGTTTAACTTTGTCAAATAAAACTATTGTCCATGGTCCATCGACTATGGACTAACAACATGAATCCCAAGCACGAGATCATCCCATGCGAACGTTGCGGAGGCAGCATTGAATGTAAGGCGAATTCTTACACCAAGTGCCAATGCAGTGTAGTGAAGCTTAATTTAAATGAAGTGCAATACATTGCCGAAAACTACGAAGGCTGTATGTGTGCTAATTGTCTGCTGGAGTTGCAGCAGGAGTACAAAGTAATGACAGGCTTATCTAAATAATAAATTCTTCTTTAGCTTAATAAACAATTCTATTTTTATTAAATAATTAACGACTGTTTAAATTTAATAAAATAATTTCTTTATTGTTAATTGCAAAACACTACATTTATTATTAATAAAAGGGGGGATCTCATCTATCTGTCAATTATTAACCATTAAAACCTTAAGCAAAATGAAAAAGAACATTATCACCAGCCTTATAATAGGGCTTGTCTTCGCAGCTATTTATTCATTTACAGCTATCCGCATCGCTCCAAAAAATTCAGCAGTTAAACCCGAAAAAGCGTTTACATGCAGTGCCGGAGTTACAGGTGCACATATAATTTCGAACAATGGCGGTACAGTAACAATAGGATGGTCGGGTGTTAACAGCCCCGCTCATTACGATTACGGTGGCTATTTCCATTGTGCAGGCGGATTTGGGCCCACTACAACAACATCAACCCAATGCACCATTTCTACAGGCCCCGGCGAATGCGGCGGAACACTGGTTATCCGGGCCTTTTGCAGTGACGGCACTTTAGGAGGCTATCAAAATATCGAATTCTAATTATACCTTACTTCATCCCCTTTTATTGCAATTTCATGAGAAGATTATCTCTTTATGGAATTTAACCTAGCCTATATCAACAGCAATCCATAAACCATTTATTAACCATTTAACCTTAAAAAAATGAAAAAGAATTTAATCTACACCCTTTTAGCAGGGCTTATCCTGGTGGTTGTATATTCATTTACAGCAATAAAACCAGCTCACAAAGTACATAAGGCAAAAGCTAAGGCTAAACAACAGTTTACCTGCAATGCGGTTGTTACCAGCGTAACAGGTGTTTACAATGGTCCTTACTCTATTACTATCACCTGGACCTATACGGGCACTCCCGATCATTTTACTTATGGCGGCAACTATTTTTGCCCTTCCGGTTCTGGCGGAAGCTTTGGTACCACCAGTACAGGCAGTACATCGGCAACAATATCAATTCCTTTTTCAACTTTATGTACAAATAATAATGCTTATGGAGGAATCAATGGCAGAGTTATCCCGATTTGTGCTGATGGTACCGAAGGAACTGCCAAGGTATTTAGCGTTTCACACTGAACTTAGTTCAACCGTTTTGATATAGTGATCTGCATAAAGAGTGATTTCATTTTCGAAATCACTCTTTATGCTTTGGTTGACCTATAGTGTTATCACTGACAAGAACAGTCGTAAAGAGTGGTAATGAAAATAAGCAAATAATTTATCAGTCAACTACCTTTACCGGCTTTTTGTCTTTATCTATCGCCACAAAAGTAAATGTGCCGGTAATGGCTTTTTCTCTTTCAAAAGAGTACATTTCTTCCACATAAATTTCTACCAGCACCTTCAGGCTGGTGTTGCCGATGTGCTGTACTTTACCTACCAGCTCAATTATAGTGCCTGCCGGGATAGGCTTGTTAAAATCAATCCTGTCTGATGATACGGTTACCATTGTTTTTCGGGTAAAGCGTGTTGCGGTAATAAAAGCAACTTCGTCCATCAGGTGCATAGCAGTACCGCCAAAAAGGGTGTCATAATGATTGGTGGTATTTGGGAATACCGCTTTAAAAATTCTTGTTTCAGCTGATTTTGTTCTTTGTTCCAGGTCCATTATAATAGTGTATAAGGCTATATCAAAAATCTAAAAAACAACTCAAAGTAACATTTAGTCTCAGTGATCTTCGCGCCTCCTTTGTGCCCTCTGCGGTTTGTTTTTAACCACAGAGCACACAAAGAAAGCACAGAGAAACACGGAGTTTTTGTTATCTAAAATTTAATCCCTTATGATTTTACTTTTGACATAGCCTCCTTTTGATTTTAATTAACAGGTTGTTTGCTGAATATTTCCCTGGCGGCTTTTGCTGCCTGCACCATATTTTTAAGCGCGGCCTGTGTTTCGGGCCATTTGCGGGTTTTCAGGCCACAATCCGGGTTTACCCAAATGTTTCCAACGGGCAATAAAGCCGCTGCTTTTTCAAGCAAGCTAACCATTTCATCAACAGACGGGATCCTAGGTGAGTGGATATCATAAACACCCGGGCCTATCTCTGCCGGGTATTTGAAATCGGAAAACGCTTCAAGCAGCTCCATTTGCGAACGTGAAGTTTCAATGGTGATTACATCCGCATCCATCATGGCGATGTGCTCGATAATATCATTAAACTCACTGTAGCACATGTGAGTATGGATCTGAGTTTCATCCCGCACCCCGCTTGCCGAAATGCGGAAGGCTTTTACAGCCCAATCCAGGTAAGCGGCACGATCGGTTTTGCGCAAAGGCAAGCCTTCACGGATGGCGGGCTCGTCAATCTGGATAACTTTAATGCCGGCTTTTTCCAATGCAACTACTTCATCCCTTATGGCTAAAGCGATCTGGAAAGTGGTTTCTGAGCGCGGCTGATCATCCCTTACAAACGACCATTGCAGGATGGTTACCGGGCCGGTTAACATGCCCTTCATCAGCTTATCCGTATTTGCCTGTGCAAAGCTGCTCCAGCGTACGGTCATATCTTTTGGCCGGCTTACATCTCCATAAATAACCGGGGGTTTTACACAGCGACTGCCATAGCTTTGCACCCAGCCATTTTTGGTAAATAAAAAGCCGTCCAGCTGTTCGCCAAAATATTCAACCATATCGTTGCGCTCAAACTCACCGTGCACCAAAACATCTATCCCGATCTCTTCCTGCCAGCGGATGGCATTAATAGTAGCTTTCTCAATTTCTGTATCGTATTGTTCAAGTGTAAGTTCACCCTTTTTTAGCCGGGCCCTTAACTGGCGGATCTCATCTGTTTGGGGGAATGAGCCTATAGTAGTGGTTGGAAATAAAGGCAAATGGAAGTTTCCCTGTTGTATTTTTTGCCGGGAAGGAAACTTACTGGTCCTGGTTGCATCAACATCTGTAATGGCTTCTGCTCTATCTTTGATTACCTGTTTATGAATTAATTTAGAAATATTACGGGTAGAGATTGCCTCAATATTGGCTTTTAGCAATTCATTGTTACCTTCAATAATTTCGCTTAATTCATTTACCTCGTTTAATTTTTGTTTGGCAAAGGCCATCCAGTTTTTTATTTCGGGGGTGATGCCGGTCTCCAGGTCAAGGTCAAACGGGGTGTGTAATAAGGAGCAGCCTGGCGCTATCAGCAGCCTGTCTTTACCAACAACTGCAATTGCCTTTTTGATGTGCGCCAGTGAGCGGATGTAATCATTTTTCCAGATGTTGCGCCCGTCAACCACACCAAGCGATAAGCTTAATGTTTCCGGCATCAGGGTTAGTACCTCGTCTAATTGCTTCGGGGCCCTTACCAGGTCGATGTGTAAAGCAGATACCGGCAGGTTAACAGCAAGCGGTGTGTTTTCATTAAGGCCTTCAAAATAGGTAGTAAGCAGGGTCTTTAATTCAGGACATTGTTTTTTGATCTCCTTGTAAGCATACTCAAATGCCTCTTTTTCTTTTTGCGACAGGTCCATTGCCAGGAATGGCTCATCCAATTGCACCCAAACGGCGCCCTGGCTTTGTAATCTTTTTAAGATCCAGATGTAAACGGGAACAAGCTTTTTTACCAGGTCGATCTTATCAAACCCGGCTTCTTTTTCCTTACCTAATAATAAGTAGGATACCGGGCCAATTAATACAGGCTTCGGGATAATGCCGGTAACTTGCTTAGCCAGGTTAAATTCATCGAAGATCTTCTCAGAAAACAGCCTGAACTGCTGGTTTGCGGTAAATTCGGGAACGATGTAATGGTAATTGGTATCAAACCATTTGGTCATTTCCATGGCGGTAATGTCAAGGCCATCTTTTTGATAACCCCTTGCCATTGCAAAATAAAGATCGATCTCTTTATTCTTTGCATTTTCGGTTAAAACAGCGTTGTACCGCTGAGGAATTGCACCCAGCATCAGGGAGGTATCCAGCACCTGGTCGTAAAAACTGAAATCGTTACAGGGGATCAGGTCGATGCCCGCATCCTGCTGTAATTTCCAGTTTTGTTCACGGATCTTCCTGGCTACGGCGAAGAGTTCTTCGCGGCCTGTTTTGCCGGCCCAGTATTGTTCACTGGCCTTTTTGAGTTCACGGTGGGCGCCTACACGCGGGTACCCTAGATTGTTTTTGAGCATACGCATAAAACTTTTTTGGTTAAACATTAATTTCAATTAATGCTCCTTACGGTTTTCGGTATGCTTTCGGAGGAAATGGTAATAAAAGATAAAGACAAAATACAGGCATACGAATACCCGTAAAAATGCTTTATTCTCTGACTACTGCTTCAAAACGCGAAAGCATTGTCTTAAACAGGGGGCAAGTATCCTGGCTTGTAACATCGTTGCCGTCCTTCTCGCCCCGTTTTGGCGGGACAATGGACATTGGTTAAAGGCAACAACCTTTTGTGTTACTTACAGTTGCGCGACAGCCCGTGATTTACACACGGTTCCTTTTTCATCCCGGATTATAAACCCGGGAACCTCACTGTTGAAATAAAGTAAAGAACTTAAGGCAAATATAGGGAATAAGTCGGGAAGTCCGAAAGTCCGAAAGTCGGAAAAGTCCGAAAGTCCGAAAGAGAAAAACGAAAAATAATTCCAACAATTACACCAGTCGATTACTGCTCACTTTTTACCTGGCTCCCAATCTCAATCATAACGGTTTGAAAGTGAAAGTAAAAACCAAAGGTTCTTCTTATTTTTTGCGGTTGCTGCTCAAGGTGTACCCCGCCAGCTTTTAGTTTATCGAACAAAGTAATTACATGGTCCTGGCTATCAAGAAAAAAGCCAATGTGAAAGGCGTCAGGGTAAGTTTTATTCCCATTTTCATTAAGGCGTTCGTTCATCAGTACCAAAACAAAGCCATTGGCGCAGGATAGCACGGATAGGGTATCGTTAGGTTTGCTGTCATCACATTTAAAATCGAAGTAGGTTTCAAAAAAGATACGTGCGGCAGGTACATCCTGTACACTTAGGTTGAGATGATTTAAGTTCATAATCGTATAGTTTTTTATTTTTAATACTTAATGTTGGATACGGGAGTTAATAAAATGTTACAAATATAAATGAATATTCATTTATTTAATAACTAATTGTAATAAGACTTAATTTTGGCGCTGATCATATCACCCAAAGAATTTGAACTTGCGAAAAACTTACGAAGTTTTGTAAACTTCGTAAGTTTGATAGGGTTACTTTATTTCGATCCTTTTTTCCGCTTTAATATCCGCCGATGAGCTCCCTATCATCAATTTTACAGGCTCCTTTTCCACCACAAAGCTCTTTTTGGCTCCATCCCAATAGGCAAGTGTTGAGGCAGGCAGCTTAATACTAACCGTTTGCACTTCGCCTGCATTGAGTGTTATCCGCTTGAAGCCTTTTAGTTCTTCTATGGGCCTTTCAACTTTCGATTTAAGGTGTTTTACATATAACTGCACCACCTCATCTCCGCTACGGGTGCCGGTATTTTTTATATCAATGCTTATGGTTACCTCGCCGTTTCTGTCTACTTTATCAGCACTGGTTTTTAAGTTGCTGTATTGAAAGGTGGTATAGCTCAAACCAAAACCAAAAGGATACAGCGGCTTATCTTTAAGATACATATAAGTGCGGCCATGCCTTATGTTGTAATCCATTATGGGTGGCAATTGGGCTAACGAGTTGGGCCAGGTTTGTACCAGCCTGCCGCCGGGATTTATATCGCCAAATAAAGCATCGGCCAAAGCATTTCCCTGTTCCTGGCTGCAATGGGTAATATGGATAATGGCTGGGATGTTTTTTTGTTCCCAGTTAATGGCATAGGGAAAATTGCTCACCATTACCAAAATAATATGCTGGTTTACTTTGTACAGGTTTTTGATCAATGCCTCCTGGGCGCTGTCTAAAGAGATACTTTGCCTGTCAACTGCTTCGCGGCCTTCAGTTGATCCGTCAACTTTTTTCCAGCCCAGGTTCCCGGTGGGGTTATTACCTACACAAACCACAACAGCTTCAGCGCTTTTTGCCATGGCTATTGCCAAATTATCATTTGTGGTATGGCTTACAGTAACGTTGGCGCCAATCTTATTTTTTATCCCTTCGAGGATGCTCACGCTATATGGAGGCGTACCGCTGTACCAATCCTGTAAAACCTCCGCTGACCGTGGGCCTACTAAGGCTATGGACTTTAATTTTGTTTTATCAAGCGGTAATAAATTATCCTGGTTTTTTAATAGGACTATTGATTTTTGGGTGATAAGCCGGGTAAAGTCGCGGTTTTTTTGAGAGAGCCAGGGCTCAGGGCCGGTACCGATATTACTGTATGGCACCATTTCCGACGGATCAAGTTGTCCCAGCTTTATCATCACCCTGAAAACACCGCGAAGGTTAGCATCTATATCAGTTTCTGTGATCAACTTTTTTTGAAGGGCCTCCATTGTGCCGGGTTTATAAGTATCCAAAAACTGGTTGATCCCAGCCTTTATACAGCCCGCGGCTGCCTCGGCAAGGGTGGGGTAGTAATGATGTGCGTTAACCAGTAACCGGTAAGCGCCGCCATCGGTGCAGATGATGCCGTTTTGCCCCCATTGGTTAACAGTCATGTCTTTTAACATGGTGCTCACTGTTTGCGGGATGCCGTTTACTCTGTTGTATGAAGCCATATAAGCTCTCGAGCCACCCTGCTCAACACCCATTCGGAAAGGAACGGAATAATATTCACGCAGCAACCGCTCATCAAAATCGGACGAGCTGCTGTCGCGGCTGTTTTCGTTACTGTTAGCTAAAAAATGTTTCATCAGGGCGGCAGTTGCCCAGTATTTTGGGTCGTTGCCTTGCAGCCCTTTTATATAGGCTACCGCCATGGTGCCATTAAAAAAGGCATCTTCGCCATAACTCTCTTCGGTTCGGCCCCAGCGTGGGTCGCGACCAATGTCGGCATTTGGCGCACGTACCACCAGGCCGCCCTTATGATATTTTTCGCTTTGAAACATGTAACGGGTCTCATAAGCCTCAATAGCGGCAGCCTGCTTTAGCAACTCTGGATCCCAGGTTTCGGCCATGCCAATTGATTGTGGGAATATAGTTGTTGGTACCGGTGTTTTACGTCCCCAGCCGCCGGGGATGCCCATAGCCAGGCCATGCAAGCCTTCAACATGGCCCGTTCCTTTAACACCAAGCCGCACAATAGTTGGGTTTGTACTAAGGCAATTCACTTTCTCTTCAAGCGTCATTAAGGAAAGCAAATTGCTGATCCGTTCTTCAGTAGGCAGGTTAGGGTTTTGGAAGGGATATTTATATTGGGCAAAAGTTGCTTTTGTGAGCAATAGCAGACACAGGCTAAGTAAAAGCTTAAAATTGCAGGCGGTTAATTTGTTTTTCATTATGCGGGTATAGGTATATAAAGGTTTTCTATAACGATATGGGAGTTAATCGTCCCGGTTAATATCGACCTGAAATTAACGCTTTCAGTACATTTAACTGTAATAACATATTAGCATTCTGATGATAATTAGTGGTACTATATTAGCAAGTTTGAGCCCTGGCCTATTGCAACGGATTAAAATCCATTGTTACAATATTGGTCAGGGGCTGCGCCTCTGGTTTTTAGATATACCCAATTATAATGGAAAAAAAGCTTGGCATTCGGGTGTTTTTGAGAGCCAGAGGGCTCGGCGCATTTTGCTGCGATGGGTTTTAACCCATCGCAGATGGGCCCGATAAATAAAGAGTCGTAAGCCAATGTCATTAAGTTAAGCAAAAATTGCAGCTCACCCTCTTTCCGCGCAGCGAAGAGAGGGGCGACCAGCGAAGCGAGGTCGGGGTGAGTCGACGCCAGTGCATTGCGTTAACACCGCTTTGAGAGGACTCACCCGGTCGACGCTGCGCTGGACCGCCCTCTCTTTTGCAAGCAAAAAATAGTGCAGAAAAGCTTAACTTAACGTGAGTTCGATATAAGGTCGGCAGCATAGTACTTGATTATCAACTACTTACA
>JAQBOS010000564.1 GCA_028287925.1 Mucilaginibacter sp.
GTTGCCGCAACCCAGGTTTTAAAAGGTAGTTTTAATTTTGTATTACCGCCTTTTTCCGAAACAATTTTAAGTTCTTCAACCTGGCCGCCGGTTTTCTTTACGCTCACCAGGAACGCGCCTTCGGCCCGCAGCTTTTCAAAGGCAATATCTTTCCACTCAACAGGAACGGCCGGCATTATTTCAATAAACCCGGCATAGCTTTGCAGCAGCATTTCCTGCAGGCCTGATGCAAACGCAAAGTTCCCTTCAAGGGTAAAGGGTCGGTAGGTGAATTTTGAATAACCTGATTTTGTTTGATCGCCGTTTAAATGAAAGCTATTCACAGAACAAAAAGCTTTTGCAAAAATATCCAGCGCTTTTGCCGCACCGGCTCCATCTTTTGCACGTGCTTTCATGCTGGCCAGCCATGAGTAGGAATAGCCGCACCAATAGGCAGGCCCGATACTATCCAGTAAGTGAATAGAATTTTTTATGATAGATTGCGACCGTGCGCCATCTTCCCACTTTATTAATCCCAATGGATAAATACTCATCATGTGCGAGAAATGACGATGCGATTGGTTATACGTCATGGTAGGGGAGAACATGAGTTCGTTAGCAGGGGTAACTGCAAAATCGCCAAACTCCTTTGAGATCTTATGCCAATGTGCTGCTTCATCCTTTAACCCTAATTCAGCAGCCAATTCAGTTGCCGCCTTAAAGGTAAATTTCATTAGCGACAGATCATAGTTAGTATTTTGCTGAAACCAGGCTGTAAGGTCATTGTCATTTATCTCCGGACTTGAGCTGATAGGTAATTTGCGATGACCTTTTTCATCTATTACCGTTATGCTTTCCAAAAATGTTGCTGTTGCTTTTATCCACGGATAGGCTCTGCTGCGCAAAAAGGTTTTATCCATACCGTACCGCCATTGCAAATAGTAATGCTGCGCCAGCCATGACGACACGGTAGGGGATAGTGAGTATTGGATCCAGCCGCCCATTTCAGTGCCATCCAAAGTGGTTACACCGGGAACAGCCAAGCCGGTTTTGCCAAAATACATTTTAGTATAACGCTCATAATTAGCTTTGTTGGCATCCAGATGGTCAAGATATGGCATCCCCAGGTCAAGGTGATTGCCGCTGTAGCTGGGCCAATAGCTTAGCTGGGTGTTCAGGTCATGATGAAAATCGCCTTTCCATGGCGGCAGGCGGCCGTTATCAGCCGTCCATACAGCCTGCAGAGAGATAGGCGGCGCACCCGGCCTTGATGCGGAGCCAAATTTGTATTGTTCCATATACCATTGTTTCTCGAGCAATGTATCCGGAACATGAATGGCAGATTTGCTCCAAAAGTTCCCCCACCATGCTTTATGCGAATTGAAAGCATCTGCATAGTTATGTTTTAAGGCATTTTGTGAAACAACACTTGCTGCAGTAGTAATTTTCTTATCGGGATCTTGTGATGAAATGCTCCAGGTACCCTCAATAGTAGTTGCATTTGTTTTGTGCCAGCTTACATTAATTTGATAGGTAAAACCACCCCAGCCCTTTTGCTTATAAGTAATGCTGTTGCCCTGCTGTTTAATTGTTCCCTGCGAATAGCCAAGCCTCGACAGATCATCGCCACCAACAGGATCTCCTGATATTTTTACTGCGCCCTGGTATTTAGGCGCTATCAGTTGAGGGATGAGGTCAGTTTTTAAATTTTCAAACCTGAACCATCCAACCGGGGAGGTTGCACTTACAAACGTTTTCAATGCAACACCGTTTGCCCACTTAACCTCGCATAATGCATTGGGCAAATGCAAATTAACAGCAGTTACATTTCCCCAGTTTTTTGTATCAAATTCTAACGCGCCGCCCGGAATTTTTGAAGGCGCAGGTTCGCGGTCATATGGCTCATCAAAATATTTTTGGACGGGGGCATAATCTTTTTTATTTACATGGTCAATCACCCACTGATAGCTAAATTCCGGCCGGTGAAGTCCTTTCATTGGGCGCATGTCCCACAAATCAGCCCTATCGAGCGAAAAGCGTAAATGATCTGATCTTTGCCAAACAAGGGCACCCAGCATGCCATTCCCGAGTGGGATTGCCTCATCCCAGCGGCTGGCCAGCTTTTCAAAATGCAGATCATGCTTTGCGGATTGTGCAAATAAGCCGTTGCTAAATAGTAAAAGGGCAGCTATTGCAATTATTGTCTTCATCGGAAACTCGTTAGGGCAATGACGGGATCTATTATATGTGATTTGTAATTTACAGATTACTATAAAGATAACAGTAAAAAAAATCCCGGAGGGCTCCCCCTCCGGGTGTTGTTACCAGGGTAACTCAATCAACTAAACAAAGTTCTTATTTAAAATCCGCTGTCATCAAGCGCGAATGTATTTTTACGATCTTTCCATTTTCCTTTTGTAAAATCAGGAAACTCCTGTACGGCATTGCCTTCTTTTATTGATTTTGTAGACAGGGGAGCTATCACACTCATGGTCATGGAGTCATAAACATCAATAGGTGTTTGTTTCTTTTGTTTAACCGATTCAACAAAGGCGTTAAAAACAAACCAATCCATACCGCCGTGACCTGCTCCTTCGGCATACTTTTCATATTTTTTCCAAAGCGGGTGGTCGTATTTTTCAAACCATTGTTGTGCCGGATCCCAGCTGTCATCCTCTTTTGATTTATGGTCAATATAAATGCTTTGATTAACATCCATCCAAAGCCCTTTTGTGCCCTGCACTCTGAACCCTAATGAATAAGGACGGGGCAAATGGGTATCATGAGTCAACAGTACGGTTTCGCCATTGGCGCAGTTTATCATGGTTTGCACCACATCACCCTCTTTGTAATTGATCTTGGCATTTTTATTTCCCGGCGCTTTTTCTTCAACATAAGCGGCAAGGCCCCTTGCCTTTGAGCTGAATGATGATAAGCTGGTAAAGCGATTGCCCGCATTAATGTCAATATAGTGCATGCAAGGGCCGGCACCATGAGTTGGATATAAGTCGCCATCCCTGTCTATATTAAACTGGGTGCGCCATTGCGCCTCACTTGTTGCATCCGGTCCGAATGTAACGCCATCCGATCCGTTAAATAAAACACCGCGGAGGTTATGCTGATAACCACCCTCAACATGTAATAATTCGCCAAATAAGCCCTGTCTTGACATGTTTAAGGCAGCCATTACATCACGGCGGTAACAAACATTCTCCAGGGTCATGTAGGGAATGCCTGTTTTTTCGGATGTATGCACAATATCCCAGTGCTCATCAACTGTTAAACCTGCTATAACCTCGCAACCCACATATTTACCGGCCTTCATGGCATCAATAGACTGTGGGTGATGAAACTGCCATGGTGTGGCAATAATTACGGCATCAATATCTTTTCTGTCCAGAAGTTTTTTATAGGCATCCAATCCGCCCGTATATTCAACGGCTGCGGGTTTGCCTTTTTTGGCGATATACTCGCGGCATCTTTTTAACGATCTTTCCTGGATATCGCAAATAGCTACAATTTCAACGTCATCGCGTAATAAGCCTTCTGCAATATGACTCATGCCGCGGGCGCCCACGCCAATATAGCCTAAGCGTACTTTTCCGTTTGATTTGGCAAAAAGGCTGCCTGATGGTAAAATTGTAAACCCTGCTGCGGCAATTGCGCCTGCTCTTATAAATTCTCTTCTTTCCATATTAGTTATTAGTTTTAGATAGTTTTTGGTTTCAGTTTGTGCCCCGCAATAGCGAAGTATGCTATTATTACATAACATGGTACCAGGATCCAGTAGCCTTCGGTAGCAGCTATGTTCTTTAAATGGCCGCCAGTAGTAAGCTTATCAACAATAAATCCGTACAATAAAGGAATAACCGCGCCACCTGCGATCCCCATGATCATTAGTGACGAGCCGATTTTGGTGAATTTGCCTAATCCGTGTATGGCAAGCGGCCATAAGGCGGGCCACATTAATGCATTGGCAATGCCCAGTAATGATACAAATGATACAGAGGTATAGCCTGAAGTGAAAATTGCTCCAAAAGAGCATACCAAGCCAATAAACGCCGATACTTTCAAGGCTTTCTCCTGCGTAAAGTATTTGGGGATACATATAATGCCAACAATGTAACCGGCTATCATACAAAACAAGGTGCAGGTGGTAAAATATTTAGCTATTGTTAAAGGAATGCCCTGGCTGGATGCATAACTGATAACAGAATCGCCGGCCATAACTTCAACACCTACATATACGAACAAGGCCAGTACGCCAACCAGTAAATGCGGAAACTGGAATATGCTGGTTTGTTGGCTCTCCACCGGGGTACTAGTGTCTTCGTCCTTTTTAGCATCAACTTCGGGCAGGCTTGAGTAATAAACAAACACTGCCAGCAGCACCAGCACAATTAATATAACTATGTAAGGTAAAATAACCCGGTGACTAAGCATGTTAAGCTCAATTTCCTTTTGAGCTGTTGTCATGGTAAGCAATCGTGCTTTTATTCCGTCTGCATCCGTTAATATAAGAGCCCCCAGTATAATTGGCGCGATGGCACCGGCTACTTTATTGAAGATGCCCATAATGCTGATGCGCTTGGCCGCGCTTTCAATTGGCCCTAAAATAGTTATATAAGGGTTTGAGGCTGTTTGAAGTATGGTAAGCCCTGTACCCAGCACAAATAAACCGGTTAAAAAAAGCGGGTACATCCGGGTTAAGGCGGCAGGGATAAAGATCAGCGCGCCAACGGCCATAATAAGCAAACCGACCGCCATGCCGTTTTTAAAACCTGTTTTGGCCAATACCCGCGATGCCGGTACCCCCATAACCAGGTAAGCAATGTAAAAGGCAAACACCACCAGGTACGATTCAAAATTATTAAGCTGGCAAGCAATTTTTAAATAAAGTATCAACACTGAGTTTAGCCAGGTAACAAAGCCAAAAACAAAAAACAATGCACCAATAATGTAAATAGGGCTTATGCCTTTAACGGGCTG
>JAQBOS010000568.1 GCA_028287925.1 Mucilaginibacter sp.
CGCCGCTGTTCTATCGCTATAAGCAACGGCAAATTCATCGTATGCAGGTAACAGGTATGCTATTGGTGCTTTAGTATTTATAACAGGCTGATCTTTTGACATCCAATAGGTATGCCCATTAACCTGGATATTCGTCAAATCTGATTTTATAACTTCAAGCCCGGTTTTTGCATCAGTTAAAGTAAGGCCGCTCCACCATGCAAAATCCTGCAAAGTAGCCGGGCCGCGGCTTATAAAATACCGTTTTACCAGTTCGGCAAGAGCCTCATCACGGGTTAAATTATTTGGCTTTGGTACCCGGTCATCAAAAAGTGTATAGGAAAATTGCTTACCCAGCCTGGGGCCGCTGCAAATAACCTGGTCAAGCTCGGCACGCATCAACAAATGAATAAAGCGTTCCTCATTGGTATCAACTCCGGCTTGTTGCAAAACATCCATCATTTCCAGCCGACTTAATTGTTTGCCGCCCGTCAGCGCTTTTCCCAATGCATCATTGCTTTGCTTAAATATTGGAGCGTCTAATTTAAGCTGTCTTTCCCGCGAAGCGCTGAGAGAAATTATGCGGTGCGCAGTTAAATCAAGCATCCATCGCAGATCGTCTGGTGCAACAAAGTGCCAGGTTGGGCGCAGCACATGGGTGCGGATAATACTGCCATCGGCCATGGCCTTATCAACGGCAGCATCATTACTTTTTTGCAGGCGCATACCAACCGCCCATTTGGCGCCGGCATAGTCTTGCGCCTGCATAGCACCCATGTATTTTACAATCTCTGCAGGCGTTGCAAACGTTTGTGCTGCAATATGCTGGTTATAGAGACGTTGTTGTGCAATTTCGGGCTCTGTCATGTAACACTTTCTATTAGTGCTAAAATAACAACCCGTATTGACAACAGCCTGTCAGCAGTAAAATTTATTTCAGGTTAGCTTTAAAAAAGTCGGCAGCCAGTTGCGAAACCTCTTCATGTACCTGTTTCCTGCTTACGGATGCATCATCATTAAAAAATGTCGGCTCTTCCTTTTTCAGTGCATCAATAGCCTCGTTCAGAAATACATAATGCCCGGTCTTCCCTTTTACCACGTAATATTTTGATTTGCCAATAAGCTGGTGATAGTGCAAAGCGTTGGTAGCCGTTGGTGCAATGCTATCTGCCTGCGCTGCTACTATGTATGTTGGGTTAGTGATATTTTTCACCTGCGTTTTATTAACAAAGCCCTGGCCTGCTGCCGGGCAAATGGCGAAGAAGGCTTTAAAGCGAACATCTTTTAATTGAGGTGAATTCTTAAATGAGGTTAAAACTTCTGGCTTATCAATAAAATTAAGCAGGCCGGGAAACTCGGGCAGGTTTATTTCTCTTTTTCCTTTTGGCGATTTATAATAAGCTTTTAATACATCAACGTTTATCTCTGCACCGGCAAGGGCTAAAGTAGTATAGCCCCCTATTGAAAACCCGGCCATGCCGAGGCGCTGTTCATCAATCACTTTTCCAAAATCAGCATCTTTTAATAAGGCTGTTAAAGCAAAGCTGATATCCTGCGGGCGTTCCCACGGCTCAAGAAAACCTTCAGCTGTTGGATGGTCGAAGGTGTTTCCGTAATGATCTACAGCAGCTACTATAAAGCCGTTTTGCACTAATTTATCAGCCAGCCATTCAAGGGTTAAACGGCCGCCACCTGCGCCGTGTGATATAAATACAAGCGGCATTTTTTGAGCAGGCACCTTTCCATTCCTTACTGTTTGCAGCCTGGTAAAAGGCGAAAATGCTTTGTCTTTTTGCGTTAGTGGATCCGTTGTTGGATACCAGACCTCGGTGGTTACCGGGCGGTTGCGCTTTTCGTCCTTATACTGAAATGTCCGTTGCCCCATGTTTTGGGCTGCTGCCTTTTGTTCAAATGAAAACAATTGAAGAAAAGTAACTATTACGGCTATTAAAATTGATCTTTTCATGTGCTTATTATTTACACTACAAAGCAATCGATAATCAACCTAACGAAAGTTGACAAAAGTCAATAAAACGGATCGCTGATTTTAGCTGATTGAATTGATTACACTGATTTTTACTGTTGCACGGATTAGCCAATTTACCTTAAACACTTAACATCAGCTTCATCAAATTATCAGTCAAAATCAGCGATCCTTCCTCGCCTTTAGTCGACTCAACGTTTCCTGTGAGATGCCGAGGTAATCGGCTACAATTTTGCCGGGTAACCGCTGGATCATTTTCGGGTTTCTTTTCATTAAAATGTCGTACCGTTCTTTTGCATCCATGGTTATCAGGCTTTCAATGCGTACAATGGCATCAATATAATCCTGCTGAAGGCCACGGTGGTTCAATCGTTCCCATCCGGGTACGGTATCCATCAGCATTTGATAATCATTATAGCTTATCATTAATAACTCCGATGGCTCTATGCTTTGGATTGATGCCACGGAAGGTTCGCGGAGTATAAAACTTGGGAAAGCTGTTCCGAATTTTCCTTCAAATATTAAAAAGCGTGTGGCTTCCTGTCCTTCATCATCAATTAAAAAAATTCGCAAACAGCCTTTAACTACAAAATACAGGTATTGACTAACCTTTCCTTTTTCTAAAAGTATTTCGTTCCTTTTGGTAATTTTTGGTTTATAGTGACTTAAAACAAAAGCCCATTGCTCATCTGTTAAATTTATGCCCGGCGATAAAGTATTTCTTAATATTTGATGCATAATCACATTCACAAATCGGTATAATAGCCTTATAAATATCTACCTTTGAAAGCTAACTAAAAAACATCATGGCACAAAAAGTTATAACTGTAAATATTAATGTTTATGAGCAATCGGTTACCAACCGCCACTCAGCTTACGAAATTCCCTTTGTAAATAAATACCTTGATGAAGGCTGGGTGATCAAAGAAACCATTCATAGCCAAACGGTATCTAACTGGATGAACGTTACTTTTATACTGGAGAAGTAGGATAATGCTATTCATCCATAGCGATGGGTTTGAAACCTTGAATGTTCGAAAGATTTATAACCCTTTATTTTCATTGCCGCAACGCTAAAAAAGAATTGCCAGAGGCGTAGCCTCGACCTATATTGTAACAACGGATTTTAGTCCGTTGGCTATAAAAAGCGGATAAAAAAGAACCATAGGTTCGGTCCATATAAATCCATGCAAAACGGTAAATACTTCCTAAGATCGATATGTATCGTGCCGACGGCACTCTGTACGTGTGGGATTAGTTCTCAACGGGTTGAAACCCGTTGTTACAAGATGTATCGAGCCGAAGGCTCTTACTGTAAGAGATAACGAATCTTTCGAACACTCTTGGTTTGAAACCCATCACTATGGATGAATATGGTCAAAAACGCGTTACACAGTGCTGCTATCTTTCAATATCCCTAAATAAGTTTGTAAATTCATCCGGTAATTCCATTTATAAACCAATTTTAAAAGATATGAAAACCTGTTTATCACTATTTGTTGCGCTGCTTTTTTCAGCCGGTGCTTTTGCACAGGAAATCCCTGCCCGCTGGGATGAGCTTGTTGCCAGCGATTTCCCTAAAGCGCTTGAAAAATCATCAAAAACCTGTATCCTTCCCATTGGAATCCTTGAAAAACATGGCCCGCACTCTCCTATCGGTACTGACCTGATTCACGTACGCGAATGGGCTGCACGCGCTGTAAAATCAGAATATGCGGTTGTATTTCCTGATTATTTTTATGGCCAGATCAACGAGGCCAGGCACCAGCCCGGAACTTTTGCTTTGCCAAGTGATGTAATTTATAAATTGCTGGAAGCTACCTGCGATGAAATAGCACGCAACGGGTTTGATAAAATTGTTATCCTTAACGGCCATGGTGGCAACCCTGAGTTTTTGCATTTCTTTATGCAATCGTTGCTTAACAAACGGCACAACTATGCTGTTTACCTGTACAGCCCTGAATACGACAAGGATTTTGCTACAGCATACCGAAAAATGCACAAATCGCCAATGGACGGTGATGAGCACGCAGGCGAAAGCGAAACGGCAACCCTGCTATATTATCGTCCTGATTTGATGCGGATGGACAGGGCAGCAACTGAAAGCGGGGCTGATCAGAAACGGTCTGACCTGCCCGGCCTTTACACGCCTATCTGGTGGTATTCATCTTTCCCAAATCATTATGCAGGAGAGGGCGATAAAGCAACCTCCGAGTTTGGTAAATTCATTACCGACCATGAAATTGCATCATTTATAAAGGCATTAAAAGAAGTAAAGGCCGATACCAAAACCATAACCCTGCAAAACGAGTTTTATGACAGAGTTGATAAGCTGAATAAATAGGGTCGAGAAACTTACTAAGTTTTAGATAGAGAGAAACTTACGAAGTTTAACTCGACGTTCTTTTATTTTTAAAGGCCTCGTTGAAGGCTTTGCCGTTTAAAAACTTCGTAAGTTTAACGTATCTATTAATGGATTTATGGTAATTTATCCAATTCCACATCCGGTGCTTTTCCACCTGCTGGCCTTATTAACTCTATCCCGCGTTTGGTATAAGTATTAAAAAAACCGCAATTTTTAAGGTAAAAAGCATTGCCATCAATACCGCCGGCATAGTCCATACGATAGCCTTTCATGGCGGTGGCATCGTTTGTAAAATGAGCTTTGTTTATTTCGGTCCAGTGTCCGTTGTTGTCGGCAATCCACTGGTTGTTGAATAATACCCGGCGGGTTGTTATGCCATTTTCAGGTTCAAAGTTTTCTAAAAACGAGTGCAGGCCTTTTAACCAGGTATTTGTTTGCGGGCGACTAAAGCTGGCTATCAGCTGCCATTTGCCAACCTCGGGCGCAAAAAACCAGGTTGTATAAGTAGTGTGGTTGTTACCGGTAGGTTTGGCCTGCACCAAAAACTTGTATGTATTGCCGGCTTTCCAGTTATACAACATATAGCTTTGCCCACCGGACCCTTCGCTACCAAACTCGCCGGTATGCACATTGGGGCCTTTTTTTAACATCACAATCTTCTGGCTGTCGGGTATGACTTTGGGGTTATCTGTATTAAAGGGGCTCCATACCGAAAACAAAATGTGCCTTTCCGTCGGCGAATTTACCTGCATGCCAAAGTACCCTACATTAAACCCATCTGCCATAAAATACGAGCCTAATACATCGTTTCCAACCGGTACTGTTACTTCGTTATAAAACCATTCAATATTGGTATTTGGCAGCTCATATGCCAGGTGCACCGATGGCCCCCTTCGCCCCCAATGAAAATAGTTACCTTCGTTATTTGGCACATAAGCGGTTTTGGCATTAATAGCGGTACCACCCAGTTTTATACTGCTAACATCGGCAAAAGTTTTACCGGTTTTACTAATGCCTTTTATATCGATTGCAACGTACCCGGTGTCGGTAGCGTTCCATTCGCCAACATAGTAATCCCTGGCCGTTGCTCCCGATACGGTTATATTTTTGGTTGATTTTGCGGTAGAAACCGCTATAACGCTTTTACCGTCCGATACCTTTAAGTTAAGCCAAAGCTTAAATTTGCCCTGAACAGCTACCCTGAAATAAGCTGTAAATTTCACTTTATTGTCTGTCCAGTCAACAATACCATCGTTGGTAATGGTACCGCCTGCAGTGTCCTTAGCTACGCGCCAGGCATTGCCACCTAAAGGGACGGTTATTAAGCTATCGTTATTTTTAGCAGCAAGCAGGGTATGGCGCGTTATTTTGGTAAAACCCATTGCCAGGCATGTTATTGCAATTAACGCTGTACCGGTTGTTAATTTATTTATTTTCATCAGGCTATTTTTTTTCGCTAATTATAATCAGCCATCCTTTACCCTTTTCAACCTTTATTTCATCGCCATCTTTAAAGCTTGCGGCTTGCTGAAAATTATTAACGGCTGGTGCGGTTATGGTTGCTTTTGCGGGATCAATTGCCAATGCTTTCCAGTTTATGGTAAGTTTAATAGTTGCATCATCTTTTGCCCAGCTGGCT
>JAQBOS010000610.1 GCA_028287925.1 Mucilaginibacter sp.
ACTGGGCGGTGGATTTTTGATGTAATTAGGTTGGAGAAAGTTGTAAGTGTTGTAAAAGTTGTAGTGGTAGAAATCTTCAACTTTTAATCACATTTACTTTAACAATTACAACCCTTACAACCTCTCCAACACTTACAACAAGCATCAACTTTCCAACGCTTTAAGAAAAAACAAATTTGCGTTTCGCTTTCTTTATGTTTTATTTGCAAAAAAAACTGCTTAAATGGCTAAAAATTTACTCATTGTAGAATCTCCGGGAAAAGTCAAAACTATCGAGGGATACCTTGGCAAAGACTTTACAGTTAAGTCGAGTTACGGGCATATCCGCGATTTGGTTAAATCTGATGATGCCATTGATATTGCTAATAACTTTAAACAAAACTATGAAGTCCCTGCCGATAAGAAGCAGGTTGTAAGCGAATTAAAGAAACTGGCTAAAGAGGCAGATATGGTATGGCTTGCATCGGACGAGGACCGTGAGGGAGAAGCTATATCCTGGCATTTATTTGAAACATTAGGTCTGAAAGATGCTACTACTAAGCGGATCGTTTTTCATGAGATAACCAAGCCAGCCATTCTGAGAGCAATTGAAACACCAAGAAAAATAGATTATAATTTAGTAAACGCGCAACAAGCCCGCCGGGTGCTTGACAGATTGGTAGGTTTTGAACTCTCTCCCGTTTTATGGAAAAAAGTAAAACCGTCACTTTCTGCGGGCCGCGTACAATCAGTGGCCGTTAGGTTGGTTGTGGACAGGGAGCGCGAGATAAACAAGTTTAAATCAGAAGCTGCGTTTAAGATAATCGCCATTTTTGGCAAAGGCAAAGACGCGTTCAAGGCCGAGTTGCCTGAGCGTTTTACCAAACAGGAAGACGTCGAAAAGTTTTTACAGGATTGCCTTGGTGCTGACTTTGATGTAAAATCATTAGAAACCCGCCCGGCAAAACGTTCGCCCGCCGCCCCTTTTACAACTTCAACCCTGCAACAGGAAGCAAGTCGCAAATTGGGTTATTCAGTTTCACGCACCATGCAAGTTGCGCAAAAGCTATATGAGGCCGGGCATATCACTTATATGCGTACCGATTCGGTTAACTTATCAGATACCGCGTTAAATGCAGCTGCCGATGAGATTGTATCCGCTTATGGCGATAAATACCATCAGCACAGGATATATAAAACAAAGAGCGCCAGCGCGCAGGAGGCTCACGAAGCCATAAGGCCTACTTATTTTAACAAACATTCTATCCAGGGCGATTCAAGCGAAGCTCGCTTATACGAGCTGATCTGGAAACGCGCCATTGCTTCACAAATGAGCGAGGCGCAGTTTGAAAAAACAACCGCTAAGATCAGCATCTCAACCCGCAAGGAAGATTTGGTTGCCAATGGTGAAGTGATGAAGTTTGATGGATTCCTGAAAGTTTACCTCGAATCAAGCGATGACGAGGAAGATAACCTGCAGGACGGTGAAAATGCAATGCTGCCGCCTTTAACAAGAGGACAACGGTTGGCTTTACAGGAAATGTCGGCTACCGAGCGTTTTTCGCGGCCGCCTGCCAGGTATACCGAAGCCAGTTTGGTGAAAAAATTGGAAGAGCTTGGTATTGGCCGACCATCAACCTACGCCCCTACTATTTCAACCGTTCAAAACCGTGGTTATGTGGTTAAGGAGGAACGTGAAGGCAAGCAAAGGGCTTTTCGCGTTTTAACGCTTAAAGCGGATAAAATAACCAAAGAAGAAAAAATGGAGAACACGGGTGCTGAACGTGGTAAACTGTTTCCTACAGATATAGGCGCTGTAGTAAATGATTTCCTGGTTCTCCATTTTAATGATATTGTCGATTTTAACTTTACGGCCAGTGTTGAAAAACAATTTGACGAAATAGCCCAGGGCCTAAAAGAATGGACCGAAATGCTCCACTCTTTTTATACACCATTCCATAAAGAGGTTGAAAACACTACCCAAACAGCAACCAAGGCAACCGGTGAACGCGAGTTGGGTGTACACCCGGAAAGTGGTAAAAAAATGTCAGTGCGGATTGGTAGATACGGACCTTTTGTCCAGGTTGGTGAGAACGCAACCGACGAAGAGCCTGAAAAACCGCTTTATGCAAGCCTCCGCACCGGGCAGAGCATTGAGACAATAACTATCGAAGAAGCGCTTGAACTATTTAAGCTGCCGAAAAAAGTTGGTTTCTTTGAAGATAAAGACATGACCGTTGCCATAGGCAAATTCGGCCCTTATATTAGGCATAACAGCGCATTCGTTTCATTACCAAAAGGAATTGATCCGCTTGACGTTACCGAAGAACAGGCGATTGAGCTGATTCTTGATAAACGCAAAAGAGATGCCGAAAAGCTGATCAAGACGTTTGATGAGGACCCGACCATGAAGGTTTTAAACGGCAGATGGGGTCCTTACATCGAATTCGATAAATTAAACGTTAAGATCCCGAAAGATAAAGATCCTTTAACGCTCACATATGAGGAGTGTAAAGCTCTTGCCGATGCAACCCCGAAAGACGTCAAAAAAGGACGCTTTGGAAAAACTACGGCAGCGGCCAAACCGGCCGCAAAAAAAGCTCCTGCTAAGAAAAAAACGGTGGCGAAAAAGAAATAGATGAGTTGATTAGGTTGATTGAGTGAGTGGTTGATTAAGTTATCTCTTTTCAAACTCAATCAACTTAATCTAACAATCAACTTAATCAACCAAAAAATGATAAAAGACCTGCCCAAAAACGTAGTAAAGGATATTGCTATAGCGGTTGCGCTTGAGAAAGAGAGCGTTGAGAGTAAAATATGGTACGTTTATTTGATCAATCTAAAAAGCATACCGATTGAAAATGTGCTGATCACATCAAAAGGCTATGGCGAAAAGGATGGCTTACCGGTTAAAACTTCTACCCTGCGCCATATGATCCCTGTTGTTGAAAGCAACTCCTTTAAGCTTATTGAACCCATTGACGAGCAAACCTTTGGCCTGAATAACGAATATTGGCTAAGCTATTATATCGGCAAAGACATCTACGACAAAAAATTCATCTTTTTACCAGAAAGTATTGTTGAAATGAATTTTACAAAGCTTCCGGTTATAAATAAGGTTGGGGTAATGATCCTTTAATTCCTGATTTTTAATTCCGAAATCGAACTTCCGAATTCCGAAATAAAAAATTATTTATTGTCATTAATTTCATAATTTACATGATAATAAATCAACCTACCAATGGATACTTTCTACAGCCTTTTCCGGAGCCGGAAGGGATTAATCAGCCTCGGTATTTTTCTAGTACTGGCAATTTTAGTCGTTTTTATAGTTTTTCGTCATCGCGCCAAACCTAGTGTCGATCCGGAATTCAGTAAATACATTGAATCATACACCACAGGGATAATATCAAAAGGCAGCACTATCAAAATAAGGCTGGCCAGCGAAGTGCAGGTAAGCCATGAGCAGAATGCGCCTTTAAGCGATAATGTTTTCAGCTTCTCCCCTTCTATTAAAGGTAAAGCATACTGGATTGATGCCCGCACAATAGAGTTCAGGCCCGAGGGGAAACTCGACCCGGATAAAAACTATACCGGCGATTTTAAATTAAAGAAGATCCTGGATGTCGATGGAAAATTCGAGGACTTTAAATTCAACTTTCAAACCATAAAACCTGATTATACCGTAAGCTTTATAGGCCTGCAAACAGCCACAAACAGCTCGCTGGATAAGATGAAGCTTAACGGCACAATTCAAACAGCAGATAACGAAGACCCTGCTGAAATAGAAAAGATCATCAGCATAAATTTTGTAAACCCTGTTAGTGTTACGTGGCAACATAATGCTATTACAAAAACCCACCATTTTACAATAAATCAATTAAACAGGGGCAATGGGATAATAAACAAGTTAACGATTAACTGGGATGGCAGAGGCTTAAATATCGATAAAAAAGGTACCCAGGGTTTTGATATTCCTGCTATCGGCGATTTTAGGGTGCTTGATATTAAAGCTATGCAGGACAATGATCAATATGTATTGGTTCAGTTCTCGGACAATATAATGATCGGGCAGGAATTAAATGGTTTGATTGGTCTTAGCAATGTAACAGATGCTGCGTATACTATTGAGGGAAGCACCGTTAAAGTTTATGGCCCCGAACGCCTGCAGGGAAATTACAGTGTATTTGTAAATGAAGGCGTTGAAAACATCTCGCACAAAAAGATTACAAAAGCATTTACTGCCAATGTGTTTTTTGAAAACAGGTTACCTACTGTAACCATCCCGGGCAAGGGAGTAATCTTACCTGATTCAGGTAAGTTGATGATGCCTTTTGAAGCCACCAACCTGAACGCGGTTGACGTGAGCATTATAAAGATCTATGAGAATAATGTACCCCAATATTTCCAGAACAACGGCTTTGATGGTGGTGAAGAACTGCGGCATGTAGGCAAGCCTGTGGTACAAAAAACCATCCGGCTTGATGAAGATAAAAGCCTTAACCTAAGCAAAAAGAACCGTTTTATGCTGGATATTGACCAGCTTTTGCGTACTGAGCCCGGCGCTATTTACCGGGTGATAATTGGTTTCAGAAAAGATTATTCCATATACAATTGTAAAGCAGGTTCGCCTGTGTTGAAAAATGAAGGCGATGATGAAGGTTACGGCTATGAGGGGAGCGGAAACTTTGGTACCAATTCAGGTTCAATAAGTGATGAAGACGATGATTTTTGGGCGAGATATGATAGTTTTTACCCGGATGGATATAACTGGCAGGAACGTAATGATCCTTGTACAAATTCATATTTTAGCAAGGATCGCTGGGCGGTAAGAAATATCATCGCATCAAATATCGGGCTGATAGCCAAGCGCGGCAGCGATAACGGCATGCTGGTAGCGGTAACCAATATATTAACTGCAAAACCAATGAGTGGTGTTGAGCTGGAACTGCTTGATTACCAGAAACAGGTAATCTTCAAAACAACAACGGATGGTGATGGCCTTGCCAAATTTGATATGAAGCGCAAGCCTTACCTGCTTGTTGCAAAAAATGGAAAAGAACGCGGTTACTTAAAGCTGGATGATGGCAGCTCATTACCCCTCTCCCGCTTTAACGTCGGTGGCGAACAGATTCAAAGTGGCTTAAAAGGGTTTATTTATGGCGAACGCGGTGTATGGCGTCCGGGCGATTCGATATTTATGTCGTTTATCCTGGAAGATAAATTGAAGACGTTACCGGCAGATCTCCCCGTTCAGTTTGAATTGTATGACGTGAACGGCAAATTGTACCGGCGGATCACCCAAACCAAATCAGTGGATGGATTTTACAGTTTTCATACAGCTACTGAAACTTCATCACCAACAGGTAACTGGTCGGCAAAGGTAAAAGTTGGCGGCGCTGCATTTGAAAAAAGTGTTAAGATAGAAACCATAATGCCAAACCGTTTAAAGATTGGTTTGTCATTTGGCGGGGCAAAAGAATTAACAAAAGGTGGCGATGTAACCGGAAACCTGACTGCACAGTGGTTGTTTGGCGGCACAGCACAGAGCTTAAAGGCTAAAGTTGATGCATTTTTATCGCCGAAAACAACATCGTTTAAAGGATACGAAGATTATGTTTTTGATGACCCTACCCTTGCCTTTACCACGCAAACCCAAACCATATTTGATGGCAGGCTTGATGAAAACGGTAAAGCGTCGGTAAATACTAACATCAATATTGAAAAACAAGCGCCGGGACAGCTAACCGCAAACTTTTTGGTTAAGGTGTTTGAACCGGGCGGAAACTTCAGCATTCAATCATTAAGTATGCCGTACAACGTTTATCCGGGTTACGTAGGCATAAAAACAGAAAAAGGCAGTGAGCTTTCGGGGATGCTGGTGACGGATAAAGACCATGATATAGATATTGCAGATGTTGATGTAAACGGCAAGCCATTTGAAGGCGCCCGTAACGTTGAGTTGGAGCTTTATAAGATCCAATGGCGTTGGTGGTGGGATGAAACAGGTAATGCGTTGAGTAATTTCACCCAGGATAAGTATAACAAGCTGGTAAAAACGGCAACCGTAAAGGTGGTGAACGGACATGGAAAATGGAACCTGCACATTAACCAGGCTGATTGGGGCCGTTATTTGATCCGGGTTAAAGATGAGGAAACCGGGCACTCCACCGGTAAAATATTGTATGTGGATTGGTCAAACTGGTCGGAAAGGTTGCAGCAAACCAACCCTACCGAGGCCGCTATGTTATCGTTTACAGCTGATAAAACCAATTATAAAGTTGGTGAGGATGCTACACTTACCATCCCTACTATGAGCGATGGCCGGGCATTGATCAGCTTTGAAACAGGCAGCAAGGTTTTAAAAACGGCCTGGATAGATACCAAAAAAGGACAAACCCGCTATACTTTCAAAATTGATGAGAATATGGCGCCAAATATTTTTGTGAACGTTACATTATTACAGCGCCATTCACAAACGGTTAATGACCTGCCAATCCGCATGTATGGGGCTATTCCACTCTCAGTTGATAATCCGGAGACTATTTTAAAGCCCATTATTAGCATGGCGGATAAGATCAGACCGGAAACAAAGTCGTCAATTACAGTATCAGAAGCATCGGGCAAGGAAATGACCTACACAGTTGCTATAGTTGATGAAGGGTTGCTGGATATTACCAACTACAAAACCCCTGATCCGCACGAAACATTTTATGCCCGCGAAGCTCTTGGCGTAAAAACATGGGATCTGTTCGATTATATTATCGGTGCTTATGGCGGCGGATTGGAGCGGATCCTAAGCATTGGCGGTGACGGAACAGCAGGCACTAACCGCAATGTATCTGTAAACCGCTTTAAACCGGTTGTGAAGTTTTTAGGCCCGTTCCATTTGGACGCCGGCGATAAGCAGACGCATACCTTTACATTGCCACAGTACATTGGTTCGGTAAAAGCAATGGTTATAGCCGGGCACAACGGCAGTTATGGTCGTGCAGAGAAAGTGGTCGCCGTTAAAAAACCTTTAATGATCCTGGCTACCCTGCCAAGGGTTTTGGGGCCGTCTGAAAAGATCCAGTTACCGGTTACAGTTTTTGCAATGGAAGACAACATTAAAACGGTAAACGTGCAGGTACAGTCAAATGCCTTTAGTAATCTTGGCGGCAACAACCAAAAGACCATCACCTTTGCAAAGACAGGAGATCAATTGGTAACATTTGACCTGAGCGTTAAAGATTTTGTTGGTGTTGGGAAGGTAAAGATCATTGCACAAAGTGGTAGTGAAACTGCTGCTTATGATGTAGAACTGAATGTTCGTAATCCGAATCCGCCGGTTACAAAGATTCAGGAGAAAGAGCTTGCCCCCGGTGAAAACTGGAGTGTTCCTTATTCAGCAATTGGTATAAATGGTACTAATAAGGCTACGCTGGAAGTCGCTTCCATCCCACCCTTAAACCTGACCAAGCGATTGAGTTACCTGATTGAGTATCCGTATGGTTGTGTTGAGCAAACTACGTCATCAGCATTTCCCCAGTTGTTCTTAAACCAGCTGCTTGACCTTACGTCAAGGCAAAAGGCGGAAACCGAACGCAATATAAAGGCGACTATAAACAGGCTTAACGGTTTCCAGGTAAATGGTGGAGGCTTAAGCTACTGGCCGGGTGTTGGCGAGCCTGACGAATGGGGAACCAACTATGCGGGGCATTTTATGCTGGTGGCGCAGGCGAAGGGATACAGCCTGCCGCTTGGCTTTATAGATCAGTGGAAGAAGTATCAAAAACAAAAAGCATTAACCTGGGCGCCGGACTCACGCAGCTTTTACGGTGCTGACCTGGTGCAGGCTTACCGCTTATATCTATTGGCGCTTGCACGGTCGCCTGAACTTGGAGCGATGAACAGGCTACGCGAGTTTAAATACTTAAGCATCGAAGCAAAATGGCGGTTGGCAGCTGCTTATAAACTGGCTGGTCAACCGGAAATTGGGTTGCAAATGATTGCGGGCTTACCATTAGTGATTAAACCATACAATAGCATGTACGGTACTTACGGATCCGATCTGCGCGATGAGGCCATGATATTGGAAACCCTCACCCTGCTTGGGCAGCAGCAAAAAGCTGCCGGCTTATTACGGACAGTTGCAACCAAATTATCACAGGATGATTGGTATAGTACACAAACCACAGCTTATTCATTAATTGCTATTGCACAATATTGCGGCGAACATAAATCATCAGCAAAGATGTCTTTCAGCTACCAGGCGGGTAATTTAAAATCCACTGTTAGCTCACAGTCATACTTATGGCAGCTACCGGTTGATGCAAAAGGCGGTAATGTTTCATTGAAAAACAGCGGCACCAATAAGTTGTACGTCAGGTTAGTTCAACAGGGGCAGCCATCATCGGGCGAAGATGTGCAAACGCGCATCAATCCTGATATTTTACAAATGCGGATTGCTTATACCACACTTGGCAGTAAGCAATTAGATCCTGCCAGTCTGAAACAGGGAACTGATTTTGTGGCACAGGTAACCATCAAGAACCCTGGCAAACGCGGCCGTTATGATAATTTAGCGCTTACACAGATCTTCCCGTCAGGATGGGAAATCCTGAACACCCGGATGATGAACGGCGCCGAAGCATTCCCGTCCTCACCGTCAGATTACAGGGATATCAGGGATGACAGAGTGAATACTTATTTTAGTTTGCCAGAAGGCAAGGAAGTAACTTATTATGTGATGCTGAATGCAGCCTACGCCGGTAAATATTATCTGCCTGCGACCTATTGCGAGGCCATGTATAATAATACAATAACGGCATTGATAAAGGGACAGTGGGTTGAGGTAGTTAGATAGAGATTAGTGATTGGAGGTTAGGATGAGAAAGACTTACGAAGTTTTGAAAACTTCGTAAGTCTCTGAAGGGCAAATGCCTTTTTTGTCATCCTGAACGAAGTGAAGGATCTTATTCGTTTGATAGGTCGCCGCCATACTTGTCCTGCGTTCTGATCGCGCGTTGAA
>JAQBOS010000621.1 GCA_028287925.1 Mucilaginibacter sp.
GCCTTGCTTCATAATTTCAGTGTCGCCTTTTCGTACAGAGGTAATAATTCCAGTCATCTTGCTGATGCTGTATTGTACGTTTCCTTGTTTTACAAAATAAGCTGCTTCATTTTCTACATATGAAACCGTTGCATTTTGAACATTCGCATCAGTTGAGCCAGCATCTGCTTCATATTTTTCTTCATCAACAATAAAGCCCCTTGGATCTTTAAATATGAGTTGCAGCGTTTTTTCTTCATCAGCCGGTATTTTTATAATGCCAGAGCTACGCGGAGCAATATCAGCCTTAACCGTTTGCGAAATCCCATTTACAATGGCAGTAATGTTTACTTCTTTTAATGATGTAAAATCGTAGCGGTTCTCTACACTTAATTCAATATACTTTTTACCTGCTGCAGGCCATTCGATGTGTTTTATTTTTATCGGGGAATAGGCCTTTTTCATACCAAAGTACTCGGGTTTCGGTCTGCGCCAGCCATCAATAGGCCCCCATGGGCCGTAGCCAATTATACGCCCGTCGGGCATATCGAACGTCTCATCAACACCACTCCATATAGCTCCGCCAAGGCATCCTTTATGATAATACATGGAATCATACATTGTTTCCAGTGGCTTACCATAGCCGCTGCGGATGCCGGGGTCAGTTAACAATTCCCTCCGGTTATAGCAGGAAATGTGCGCGTATTCTCCAAAAAGCACAGGGCGTTTCATGGTATCAGATGCAGCAGGCCCATTAGCGCCGGGATAATGATATACTGCGATATCTGCCTTGCTATGAGCATTATTATAACCGCCCCAGCACTGATCATGAAAAGTAGTGGGGCGTGAAGGATCGAGCTTTTTTACAACAGACAGCACTTTTTCCCATAACGGGCTCCACATCGATTCATTTCCTAAAGACCAGATAATGACAGATGGATGATTACGACCCGCCAATACATTTTCAACGTCGGCTTTTACCATGTAGGGTAAAAACCTTTCATCCTTATAATCCCATTTCTTCCAAACAGGTGCCGCGCCATGCGCTATCCAGCATAATGAAGCCTCACTTTCAACAAATAATCCCAATTCATCCGCGGCGTTCAGGAATTCTTCTGATGGCGGATAATGAGAAGTGCGGATATAATTACAATTTGCATTACGGAATAATTCTGCATCTTTCCGGTCTAACTCCGGGCTAATACTCCTGCCAGTAAGCGGGTATATAGAGTGGCGGTTTATTCCGTGCATCTTTATTGTCCTTCCATTAACAAGCAGCTGATTACCCCTGATCTCAATTTGCCGGAAGCCCAGATTTTGGGTTATAGTTTGCACCATTTTTCCGTTTACCAACAGTGTGCTTTTTAAATGATAGAGATAAGGATGTTCAGGGTTCCATTGCTGCGGCTGTTTTACATTGATAGTTGTTTGTGTGTTTGCAATACCATTGGGAACTAAATCTTTTTCAATAGCCGACAGTTTTTGAAAGATCACTTTACCTGCTGCATCAGTTAAAACATATTGAAGCTGAGCCAATGCCGGGGATGCAGATTCATTAACAAGATCCGACTGTATTTTTAGAACGGCATTTTTAAACTGCGGATCAAATGTTGTTGTTGCAACGTTTGATGCGATGTTTGTTTGCGGCACTGCAAAAAGAACAACTTTACGCAACAAACCACCAACTGTATGCACAGCATATTGAGAGGTACAGGCCAGCCTGTCGCTAATGGTTAATGCCTGCACATCTACCTGCAATATGTTGCCGTTAGGTTTAAGCGCGCTGGTAATATCGGCTTCAAAGGGCACAAAACTTCCTTCATGTTCTCCTACCTTTACACCGTTAACCTTTACAAGCGCATGTGAGCTTACGCCGTCAAAGCGTATTTTTATCCGCTGGCCCTTCCAATCGGCAGGGATATCCAATTTTAGGCTATATACTGCTGTTTCTCCTTCGTTAACAGTAATTCCCTGCATTTCCCATTCACCGGGTACGTTAATAGTATGTTTTACATTTTGGCCTTCAATTTGGAAATCCCACCTACCATTTAACGAAATTTGTGCCTGTTGTGTCCCTGTAACAGCTGCCGGTAAAGGTGAAACCCGGGGGATTTCAAAGCCATTAATTGTGTTTTGCCCAAAAGAGTAAACAGGACTGCAAAAAAGTAAAAAAGGCAAATAAAATTTATTTAGAAACCTGGTTTTAACCATTCTGATTGGATTTAATAAATGATAATTTTTTAGTATAAACTATTATTACAGGATACCATATTTTTCAAATGCTTCTTTTGCACTCATCCCTTCCTCAATTTTTTGCTGCACCATTTTTTCTCCCCTTGCTTTTTCAAGAGCTAAATTGAATATTTTCCCTTCAACTTCCTTTGGAACAATACACACCCCATCTATATCCCCCAATACAATGTCTCCAGGTTTAATGCGCACTCCTTTTATCTCAATCGGGATACGGAAATCTATTACTTTGCCACGCGGGGCCTGATCCCGGGCATACCGGCCATGAGAGAATACCGGAAAATTGATATTGCGGATGCCATTAGTATCTCTTGAATAGCCATCGACTACAGCTCCGGCGGCTCCCAGTTTTTTAGCCCTTACACTCATCAGCTCCCCCCAAAGCGCATAGCTGGGTGATGCACCTGTACAGATATACACTTCGTTCTTTTTAAGATCATCAAGGGCCTCAAGCATCAAGCCAAAAGGTTTATTTAAAATAACGTTATGCTGACTTGTTTCAGAAACAACATCAGCTTCCAATACCGGCATTGCCCTGCCTATAATAAAAGAACTTTCACTTAGCGGCATTATTTGTGGTGGTAAAAATTGGTTCAAAAATCCTAATTTATCCATAATATCGCCTACCACCGCGGTATAAAGTTCTTTGCGGACGAGATGAAAAAGCTCATCATCATTATCCCAAAACAGCTGCGTTTTCCCCGGACTATTATTTACTTCCATAGCTGTTTATCTCTTGTTTAGCACTTGAATTATTTATACTTATTGCAGATAAATTAATCAGGATAAATGTAGATCATTTACAAACCATCTTCTAAAAGCAGCTTAGCAAATTATTAAACTATTTTACCTTATATACAGTATCGATGAAAAAATATAGATAAATTCGTTTTAAATAAAAGCTATAGCTTGGTTGATCGACTTGCACATTAAAAAGAGATGCATGCTGTTAACAATAAGTAACTGTGGAAAGGATGTTACATGAAACCGCAATTAATTGATATAAACTTATCCGGCACTAAAACCATCCGGATAAAAAAACTCGAAACTTCCAATCTTACTTCTCCTTTCCATTTTCATCATCTTTGCGAATTGGTATGGATAGAAAAAAGCTATGGCAAACGCATTGTCGGCGATCATATTGACAACTTTGAGGAAGGAGACCTGGTGTTAATGGGGCCTGATCTTCCTCATATATGGCTAAACGATGAAATATTTCAACACGAAATAAGTGGCAATAAGGTTAAGTCGACTGTTATATATTTCCCCCCGGATTTTCTTTTGAACCTAACTGATGAACAGAGTATTTTAACCCCAACTGAAGAGCTTATTAAACGGTCGGCAAGAGGATTAAGGTTTTATGGTGAGACAAATAAAAAAGTAACAAAGATCCTTTCACGTATCTCTGAAAAAGAAGGGTTTAAAAAAATAATCCATTTTCTGCAAGCCATTGAAATTCTATCAGTTTCCCAGGAATATAATTACCTGGCGAGTCTTTCCTTTAAAAATTTGTATGATGAAAAGAATACAAAAAGAATTAATGAAGTTTATCAGTTTTTAATGCAGAATTTTCATCGTGATATTGGGCTTAAAGAAGTTGCAGATCTTTGTAATATGACTACTAATTCATTTTGCAGATTTTTTAAAACGCGCACACAAAAATCACTCACCCGCTTTATTAATGAATTACGCATAGGGCACGCCTGTAAATTATTACAGAATGCAGAGAACGCTATTGCTGATGTATGTTATCAATGTGGGTATAACAATTTTACCAATTTTAATAAGTTTTTCAGATCAATTACGGGCAAAACCCCCTCTGAATATAAAAAGCAGATTAAAACTTAAAAAGCGTTGAACCTTATAAACAATTCAGATTGACAAATGGAATTGATCTTTCCGGATCTAATCCCCTAATGCGCTGATTATGCAGTAACTAAATTGTGATTTTCATTTACCTCAGGCCGGATTTTTACACCCTTAATTAACAGCCATAGCCCAACTACTATTTCGGCAAGACCCATGGGGTGCCAGCCATAATCGGCTATGTCTGCGTACCGGGGCAGGATGAGCTTTACAAAACAAATGACCGTCACCAACAGCGATGCAGATAAGCCAAAAACGGACAGGCTTCGCGGAATGGATCTTGCTTCAAAAAACAAATAGAAAAATATGGCGGACCCAAGGCTAAAGAATATGGCAGCAATGTTAATTGCAGCTGAGTATGCCCCGGATTGTAAATCCACAAGCGCCGACAGCTGTTTTATGTTGAAGGCGTTTGCGTAATTTGCGCCGGTATACAACTTCAAAAAAGTAAAATTAATGGCCGCCATAACTCCTCCCATGGTGGCTTCTACTAACCTGAATATCAAAGCAAGCAATGCCAGGTTGTTATTTATTGGTTTTACTGCCCCATAAAGACCCATCGCTAAAAACACAGTACATAAGCTGGAGGTTAAACTACTGCACAGCCCTATGCGATAAAGCGTTTCAGACCCTGTAATTTTATGAGCGGTCGCTGCAAAATCTCCGGGAACTTCAAGGCTGCCTGCAATATAAGCATTCACCGCATAGGTAATGATAACGAACAGATACATAAAGCCTGCCAGGCTTGCGTACCGTACCTGCGATTTTTCGGCAGTGTTGTTTACCATTTTAAATCCTCCGTTTATAATTTCATCATGATCGTATTGTTTCAAAACCAGGCATAGCACCACCGCTGCAGACTAAAGCAGTGGGATTACCCCACAGCGAAGCATTAAACCAATCGGCTGTTTTATCCTGCTCTCTTGCCATCCCGTTAAACAAATATTCGTTTGATCCGGGATCATAGGTATAATCTGCCATCCACTCTTGAAAATGAGATGCTGTCAATTCAACCGCATCCATAATAAAATCAATTTCGGCATTGGTCATGGTTGGATGGACAGATAGCCTGATCCACCCCGGTTTGCAAAACAGGTCGCCGGAACGGATAGCATTCAATATTTCATAAGATTTAGTCTCGTCAACCTGCAGCAGCATGTGCCCATATGTCCCTGCGCAAGAGCATCCTCCTCTTGTCTGAATACCAAACCGGTCATTCAGTATTTTAACTATCAAATTATAATGCGCTCCATTTACAATGAATGAAATAATGCCCAGCCTCTTCTTTATATTTCCCTCCAGTATTTCAACATTTTTCATTTTTGAGAACCTGTTAAAAATGAGCTGCAGCATTTCTTCTTCCCGCAGCATTATATTTTCAACACCCATCTCTTCCTTTAACCGGATACACATTGCCACTTTTATCCCCTGTAACAAAGGCGGAGTGCCACCATCTTCCCGCAATTCAATATTTGCGATGTATTCATGGATCTTCCATGGGTTGCTGTACATTATGGTGCCTCCTCCCGGCTGATCGGGCACCTTATTGCTATAAACCTTTTTATTAAAGATCAGCACACCCGGTGTACCCGGACCGCCAAGAAATTTATGGGGCGAAAAATAAATAGCGTCTAAATGCGCACCTTTTTCTTTGGGGTGCATGTTCATATTAATGTAGGGAGCAGAGCAGGCAAAGTCGACAAAACATAAGCCGCCATGTTCATGGATCATTTTTGCAATTTCATGATACGGCGTTTGGATGCCTGTCACGTTTGAACAAGCAGTAACCGCTGCTATTTTATTTTTCCTGTGCTTAAATTGTTCCAATAAACTTTTGAAGTGTCCTAAATCAACATTTCCGTTTTCATCAGCCCTGATTATTTCAACGGTTGCAATAGTCTCCAGCCAGGTTACCTGGTTGCTGTGGTGCTCCATATGGGTCACAAACACTATAGGCCTTAACTCCTCATCTATTTGAGGGGCATTACCCACATAATCCATTAGCCGTTCCGGCATCTTCAGCCCTAAGATCCTTTGCAGCTTATTTACTGCGCCTGTCATTCCGCTGCCGCAAAAAATCAATACATCATCGTCATCTGCATGTACATGCTCCTTAACAATAACTTTAGCAGCTTCATAAGCTTTGGTCATTAATGTCCCTGTAATGGTAGTTTCCGTATGGGTATTGGCCACAAAAGGCATGATCTCCTTTCGCAGGCATTCTTCAATCGGCTGGTAAGCCCTGCCGCTTGCCGTCCAGTCGGCATAAACTATTGCTTTCTTCCCAAAAGGGGATTCAAAGGTTTGGTTGTAGCCGATGATGTTTCTGCGGAAGGCAGAAAAGAAATTTTCCAATGCGCTTTTTGAGGTCATCTTTTATTTAGACTTTGCAGAAAAAATGCCAAACAGGTCATAGGGAGTTTTCCTTAAATTATCCCCAACTAAATAACTGATGAGGAAAATGTAAGCTATAAATCCAAAAACAATAAAAACCTGGGCTTTTGATGTTTTTTGAATGTCTTGCTTTGCCTTTACATCACAAACTTCGCCCGGGCAGTATTGCGCTTTTTCCCCATAAACCATCCGGTAAACCTTACAGGCCAAGCAAATCCCGAACGCCGATTCAAAAAACAGGAATATCAGGCACATCAAACAGATAATGCCCGTAATAGGGCTGTATGAATTTACAACCACCATGAAAATAAACATAGTACCTGACAAAGCCACACCGATGATCCACGCAAACTTTTTTTGTTTAGCGCCAACATATTCCGGAACCTGGTTCCTGACGATCAAACGCCCGATGATGAGGGAGGGGGAGAATTTGGGATTAACAAATACCCGGATGATAAAATCCGTCAGGAATAATGTTATCGAATACTTTGCCAGTACAAAATTGTTGTTGAACATGATGAGCATCAAAGAGAAAAAAATAACTAAGAACAGGATTCCCGCCGCAGCTCTTATCTCTCTTTCATTTAAAACAGGAATATCATATCCTTCAACAGTTTCGCCAAATTGTATAACTTTTTTCATATGAATATTGCTTGTTATAATTAAATGATTTACAGGGGTTTTTGTTACAGATTTAAGATTAATTAGTGCATTTCTGCCATCTTTTCATAAATGTACAGGAGGCTTGTGAGATAAAAAAAATATTGTGACAGCCATACGGATATTCTACGTAACAGGAAGGTTTTGCATGAAATCACTACGGACGATGAGAGGCGGAGATCTGCCTGGAAAGGATTAAAAATTAATTACTTAAACCACTCCGAATATTTTGTTTCTTCAGGCACATCTGTAGGGCTTTCAAAATCCAGGCGGTAACCATCGGGATCGGGAAAAGCAACCACCCACATATTATTTCCTACAAAAGGCTCCTTGATTTCAACGCCATTTGCGGTAAATTCATGATACAGTGCAAGCGCATCAACGCATTGAAAGCAGATGGAGATTCCTTTTCCTTTTGGGCCCTCCTGGTCGAATTTCTCCTTGTTCCGCGGCTCCTGGAGCATTAGGGAAACAGCTTCGCGCTGCAGCCAGCACCATTCAATTTTGCCCTGGGGTGTCCATTGGTTAGTTATTTTAAAACCAAGCTTATCCACATAAAAATTCAGCGAAGCTTCTATATCGCGCACCATAAAAAACGGCACTGCCAGGCGGATGTTGGATGGAGTTGACATAGCTGGTTGTTTTAATATTTCACTGATTTCCTGAGCTTTACTACAATGTCATTAGTGTATTCACGCCGGCAAAGCGTTCCATTTTTACACGCGGAACACCCGGAACAAAGTGGAACATGCTGATT